>JADZCB010000187.1 GCA_020851775.1 Gammaproteobacteria bacterium | reverse complement strand
GCATGTCGGGTAGCGAGAGATACCCGGAACTGCGGCGCAGGCTCAAGTGACGTCGAGACCGTAGCGCTTGATCTTGCGATAGAGGGTGCTGCGCGAGATGCCGAGGCGGCGGGCGACTGCGGAAAGGTTGTCGCCGTGGGCGGCGAGTTCGGCTTCGATCGCCGCGCGCGTCATGCGACTGATGCTGCCGGGTGGCAGCGCATCTTCCATGTCTTCCGTGACGATCGCCGATGCCTGCAGGAAGCCGTCGGGCAGATCGGCGATGGTCAATTCGTCGCTGTCGGCCAGCACGTACATGCTTTCGATCACGCCCTGCAGTTCGCGCACATTGCCCGGCCACGCGTGCGTCTCAAAGAGACCGAGCAGGGCCGGTGCGATACGTTTGCGCCCAAGTCCGTGTCTGGCGTGCAACTCGGCGATGAAACGCTCGATGAGCTGCGGCAGATCGCTCAGGCGCTCGCGCAACGGCGGCACGCGCAGGCTCGGCACGCGCAGACGATAGAACAGGTCGTCCCGGAAGCGGCCTGCAGCGACGTCCGCGTCGAGTTCGCGATGGGACGCCGCGATCACCCGCACGCGCGGGAGGCGGGCAGCATCACGCGCGGCCGGCTGCAGAATCTGCAGCAGCGCGACCTGCGCATCGGCCGGCAGATCACCGATTTCGTCCAGGAACAACGTGCCGGCATCGGCCTCGAGATAGCGCCCGCCGCTGCCCGGATCACGCTCATCACCGAACAGCTCGCGGCACGCCGTTTCGCGGATCAGTGCGCCGCAGTTGACGGTCACGAACGGACCCGCGGCGACCGGCGATGCGCCGTGGATGCCGCGCGCGACGGATTCCTTGCCGCTGCCCGATTCGCCGATCAGCAGCACCGGGGCGCCGGCGCGCGCAACGCGTGCGGCGCGGCGCTTCAACTCGACGAGCGACGTGTGGCGCCCGACGAGGTGCACGAAGGGATCATCGCCGGCCGGCAGGCGCCGCGCCGCGACGGGTGTGCGCGTTTCGCGCACGGTTTCGATCACGATCAAACCTCCTTCCCATGCGCCGCCGCGGCCGGCATAGGGTTCGATGTCGACGACGCGCGTGCGCGCCGGCAGGACCGCCGCGCAATCGGCCTCGGTTGGCTCACCGGCGACGGTGAAGAACGCACGGCCGCGCTCGAGCGGCGTACATTCCCGGCAGTTCGCAAACAGCACTTTCGCGGCATCGCTCGCGGTGACGATCCGGCCTTTGCGATCGACGAGGATCACGGCGCGCTGCGCCCAGCGCTGCACGTGCGTCTGATACCAGTGCAAGAGCTGCACGGCGCGGGCCAGTTCCCGCGACTGCAGTGTCTGTTCGATCTGATGGGCCGCGGTGACGGCGAGAGCGAGGCAGTGGGCCTGGTGGTTGTCGCCGAAACTCGTGATGTCGATGACGCCCAGAATCGAGCCGTCGACGGTGTCACGCACCGGGGCGGCCGAACAGCTCCAGATCTTCGCCACCGACAGAAAATGCTCGGCGCTGAAGACTTCGGCCGGCGCGTTCAGCGCGAGCGCCGTGCCGACGGCATTGGTGCCCGCGGAGAACTCGCTCCAGGCATAGCCCGGGGCGATGCAGTCGCGGGCGCCGAGATCCAGCAGCACGGGGCGCCCGCAGACATCGAGCAGCGTACCTTTTGCATCGGCGACGAGCAGGCAGCTCTGTGACTGGCTGAGGATGTCGCCGAGCACCTGCCAGGTGTTCTCGGTCGCCTGCAGCAGATCGGCGTTCGCCTCGCGCAGGACGTCGAGCCGTTCGCGACCGCCGAGATCGCGCGGTCGCTGCGACACGGGCTCGAGCCCGAGTTGCAGCGAGCGCCGCCACGAGTGGCGTATGACGTCGCGTACCTGGCTGTCGACCGGCGTTCCGCGTTCGATCATCGCCTGCCACGCGCGCTCGACCTGGCGTCGGTACAGGCGATCGGCTTCGCGCGGCGTCCGACCGCCGATGGAGTAGATATCCATAGGGCGCGGATCTTGGGCCGTGCGTCACTGCGAAACAAGTCGGGCACGGCCGACAAACGGCGCACGACGCAAATCGTCACGCCGACGCGCACGCGGCGCGCGCGCCGGGGTCGAGGTCGTCACCACCCGCCGCCGAGCGCGCGGATCAGCGCGACCGTCGTGACGAGTCGCGCGCCGGCGATCTGTTCATGCTGCCGATCCACGCTCAGCGCTTCGCGCTGCGCGTCGATCACATCGAGATAACCAGTCGCCCCGGCATCGTAACGACGCTGCGCGATCGCGAGCGCGCGGGCCGCCGTCTCCTGCGACGCGCGCACCGTGTCCGTCTGGCCGGCGAGCGTGCGCAGGCCGACCAGCGCATCTTCGACTTCGCCAACCGCGCCCAGCACGGTCTGGCGGTAATGTGCGGTGTCTTCGACGAGCACCGCTTCCGCGCGCTCGAGATTCGCTCGGTTGCGGCCGCCATCGAAGATCGGCAGCGTCACGAGCGTCGCCGCGAGTGGCCCGAGCGTCCATGTGCGAGCCGACCACTTGAACAGATCGCCGATGTCGCTCGCAGCGACCCCGGCTTCGGCGGTCAGATTCACCAGCGGGTAGAACGCGGCCTTGGCGACCCCGATGCGGGCATTCGCGGCAGCGAGCCGCCGTTCGGCTGCCGCGACGTCGGGCCGCCGTTCGAGCAGCGCCGACGGCAGCCCGGGCGGGATCCCGGGCGGTGCGGCGGGCATCTCCGTGCGTACGAGCGAGAAGTCGGCCGGCGCGCGGCCGAGCAGCACCGCGAGGGCGTGTTCGGTCTGGCCGCGGGCGCGTTCGAGCGTCAGCTCATCGGTCCGCGCGTTCGCGAGTTCGCTCTTCGCCCGCACCACGTCGAGTTCGCCGATGTCGCCGGCCTCGAAACGCCGTTCGAGGATGCGCACTGTCTCGCGGCGCCAGCGGATCGCTTCCTGCACGACGTCGATCTCGGCGTCGGTCTGGCGCAACACGAAATAGAGCCGCGCGACGTCGGCCTGCAGCGACAGCTTCAACGACTCCAGCAGCGCCCGTTCGGCCGCGAGATCGGCGCGCGACGCACGCACGCCGTCACGCACACGGCCGAACAGATCGACTTCGTAGCTCGCCGTCACGTCGAACCGGAACAGATCGTAAGGCGGCACGTCGACATTCCCCGGCAGGCCCGGGATGACGTTCGATGGCTGCGAGCGCGCGGCGCCGAAGCCGAGATCGGCCCGGGGCAGCTTCGCCGCCTGCACCGACTTCAGCAGCGCACGGCTCTGCTCGACGCGCGCGGTCGCGGCGGCGAGGTTCAGATTCGCATCCGCGGCTTCGACGACGAGTGCCGTGAGCACCGGATCGCCGAACACCGACCACCATTCGCCACGCGCCTCGCCATCGGCGGGCGTCGCTTCCTTCCATTGGCCTTCGAG
>JADZCB010000186.1 GCA_020851775.1 Gammaproteobacteria bacterium | reverse complement strand
GGATCGGATACCAGGGCACCGGTGCTTCGACGTCGTGCAGAATGCCGCAGGCCGGGCAGAAGAATTCCCGAATTTCCTGCCAGTCGTGATGGGGCGCCATCAGTTTCGGCTGCAGTTCGTTCAGCAGGGCTTCGCTGTTGCGCACGAAGATGGACGCATGCAGCTTCCAGTTTTCGTCGTAGTCGCCCATGACGTGGCCGCAGGAACACTTGTTGACCCAGCGCTGCGTCGTCGCCTCCTGCACGATGTAGAGGTGCGGGCCGCGGGGCAGGATGATGCGGTCTTCCCAGCCCACCCGTTCCTGCAGCACCGCGAGGTACTTCTCGAAGCGATCCGGATCCTTGGGCATCGACAGCATGCGGTGCGCGGTGCCGAAAGGCAGACGTCCGTCGACCAGATCGCTGATTTCCTTCTTGGTGTAAACGCTCATCGTCGCTATTCCTCCCAGCCTTATTTCTTGTCCCAGCCGGCGTACTCCACCGGCCGCACGACGCTCTCGTCGACGAGATTGACCCGCCGCACGTCCGGCAGGGAATCGAGCGGCACCGAGTGCTGACCGAAGCCTTCGGTGCCGTCCTCGCCGAGCCGGATGAACCAGTCCTGGTCGAGCCCCCAGAATGCACGGAACTCATCGAGGAACTTCGCCGACAGGAAGAAGCTGTTGGCATACATGTGCTTCACTTGTGGTGACGCGTCCTTGCGCTTGACGCGCTCGGATTCACGACGGATCCAGTCCTTGACCGGCATTCCTTTCGCGATCCGCTCGCGCTTGATCTCCTCGCGGCGCCGCGCGGTGGCGGCATCGTCGACAGTCCATACGCCTGCTTCGTCCTGCGTCGCAATCGCGCCATAGACGCTGCGCGCATAGCGCGGCAGCACGTAGTGTCCGTTGAGATCGTGTTCGATGTCGCGGCAGCCGCGTTCGATCGGATCGCCGAAGCCGGGGCCGCCGCGGATGAGGTTGAGATAGAGGTCGTAGTCCTTGAAAGTCGTCTCGGTCGCCATCGTCTGGTGATCGCGGATCACTTTCGCATCCTGCGACAGGCTGGCTTCCCACGTTGGGCTGTCGGGATCCCAGTCGTGGCCGAACGGAATCGGCTCGCCGTTCGCGATACGCTCCTCGAGGCCGGTATCGTGCGCCGCGAAGCGGTAGCCGGCGGACGACGGATAGCCGCCCATCATCCCCCAGTTGCACACCACGTAGCCGTCGCCCATGAAGGTCATCGCCCAGTCCTTGGCCTTCCAGATCATGCGCAGGGTCTCGAAGCCGCAGCCGCCGCGGTACTTGCCGTAGCCGCCGGAGTTGGTCTTGATCGCGCGCCCGAGGTAGACCATCGGCTCGGCCAGTTCCCAGATCTCCATGTCGCCCATGTCACCTTCCGGGTTCCAGATCGCCGCGGCATGATCGAGCCCGTCGGCGAATGCGCGCGCCCCGGCACCGGAGGCCGCCGGTTCGAAGCTGTTGACCGCGTGGAAGTCGCCGTCCTGGTTGATGCCGCCGCCCTGCAGCCAGTTGGCGGTCGACGCGTTACCGGCGTTGACTTCCTCGAGGTAGCCGCGCCCGAAATAGCAGCGTCCGAGGCCGCGCCAGAGCGAACTCCACGAGCCGACCAGGAAGTGCCACGCGTAGGCATGGCCGGTGCGGCGATCGTCGGCGTTCATCCATGTGCCGTACGGCAAGTGGAACTCGGTGCCGTAATAGGGACCGTCGTTGACGCGTTCGTTGGGCACGAGGTGCTGGGTCATGAACACCCAGATGCCGCTGGTGAACGCGACCTGGCTCGAGTTGTAGGTGTGCCAGCCCCAGCGGCTCGCGCCTTCGAAGTCGAGTTTCCAGGAGCCGTCACCGCGGATCTCGATCGTCGAGGGGGAATGCATGATGGAATCGATCTTGGCGTACGCGGCCGGTGTCGCCATCGCCTCGTGCTTGTACGGCACGTCGATGAACGAGACCTGACGGTACTTGCCCGGAATCAGCATGCTCTTGATGCGGTTCGCCAGCGCGCGCCGCCCGTCCTCGATCACTTCGTAACCGAACTGCTCGTAGATGTCGATGCCGACGTCGGCGATCACTTCCTCGACCGCGTTGCGGATCATGTGACAGCCCGCGATACGCGTGCGCTCGTCGAGTATCCAGAAATTGGTCGCGCGCACGTTACGCTGGGACTCGTGCAGCCAGTCGCGCAGCGGCTCGTCGTTGACGCCGGTCTTGCGGCAGGTGATCTGGATACCGTCGCCGAAGCGCGAGAACTGGCCGTTCGACATCGAACCCGGCGAGACTGCGCCGAGATCGATGACGTGTGTCACTCCGCCGACCCAGCCGACGAGGCTGCCGTCCCAGAATATCGGGACGATCGTCGCCACGTCGCAGGGATGGACGTTGCCGATCGCACAATCGTTGTTGGTGAACATGTCGCCCGGCTGGATCGTCGGGTTGCGTTCCCATTCGTTCTCGATCATGTACTTGATCGCGGCACCCATGGTGCCGACGTGGATCATGATGCCGGTGGAGGTCAGGATGCAGTCGCCGGCCGCGTTGTAGAGCGTGAAGCAGAGTTCACCTTCCTGCTCGACGATGGGCGATGCGGCGATCTTCTTCGCAGTTTCGCGGGCATCGACCAGCTCGGCGCGGATCCGCGACGCGAGCTTCTCGAAGAAGATCGGATCGTTACGCTTGAGCGCGAGCTCCTGCAGGCCGTTGTAGTGGCCGCTGGCCTTCGTGCGCGCGACCACTGCATTGCGGTGGTCGCGCAGGCTGAGTCCGCTGCGGCAGAGGCCGGTGCGCTGTTCGCGCGGTTTCATCACAGTGTTCATGTGTGGTTCTCCCCTCCGACGGTGGCGCTCAGACTTCGCGCAGGTGGAACAGGCGGTGATTGTCGAGTTCGGTGACCCAGCCGTCCGGCACTACGAGTGTGGTCGCGGGCGATTCGATGACTGCAGGGCCGACGACGCGGTTGCCGGCACGCAAGGCTTCCATCGAATACAGCTTTGCCTCCTTCCAGACGCCGCCGCGGTAGAACGGGCGGGAGCCCGTGACGGCAGCAGCCGGCGGGATCTGGCCGCTGAACTCTTCGTGCGGAACCTGCGGCTTCTTGACGCCGACGATGCCGCGCATGATCGCGCCGGTGATGCCGAAGCCGAGTTCGGGTGAGCGCGCGGCGCTCGCGTAGACGCGGGCGTAGGTGTCGTCGAAAGCCTCGACGAGACGTTCCCAGTCGGCTGCCGACGCGACCGAGGGCAGTGGCGAGTCGATTTCGAGATCGTTCAACTGGCCGAGGTACTGCATCGAGAAGCCGGGCTTGAGGGAGATGTCCGCGGCCTCGAAACCGTTGATGCGGAACTCCTCGATCACCTTGTCGCGCAGTTCGCGCCAGGCCTGCTCGAGCGTCACGCAGCTCGCGAGCTTCACCGCGTCGCCGGCACCCGGCGCGACCGCGATGTCGACGCTCTTGTCGTAACGGTACTCGAACTCCGCCGACGCGCAGCCGAAGGCCGAGAAGCCGGCGGCCCAGGCCGGGATGACCACGTCCTTGAAGCCGAGCCCCTGTGTGTAGCCATAGGTGTGCACCGGGCCCGCACCGCCGTAGGAAAAGCATACGAAGTCGATGGGGTTGTAACCCTTGGCGTTGATCATCGAGCGCAGGTGGCCGCGCAGCGACTGGTCCAGCAACTCGATCACACCGGCCGCCGCGTTCTCGACCGTCAGCCCCAGAGGATCCGCGACCTGCTCCTTGACGGCCGCACGCGCACGCTCGACGTCGAGCTTGATCTGGCCACCTAGAAAGTTGTCCGGGTTGAGGTAGCCGAGAATCACGTGGCAGTCGGTCACCGTCACGGTGTCGATGCCGGACGCCGCCCAGCACACGCCGACGCGGTAGCCGGCACTGTCCGGGCCGAGTCGGATCGATTTCGAGTAGGGGTCGATGCGGACGAAACTGCCAGCGCCCGCGCCGACGGAGTCCATGGCCACCAGCGGCAGCGACACCAGCAGCCGCGCCATGTGCGGATCCTTCTGGATCGCGAACTCGCCCTTGGTGATCAGTGCCATGTCGAAACTCGTGCCGCCGATGTCGGAGCAGGCGATGTTGTCGTAGCCGAGCTGCTCGCCGAGGTACTTCGAGCCGATGACGCCACCGATCGGACCCGACACCAGCGTGCGCGCCAGCTCCTTCGCGCGCCAGGAAATCGTGCCGCCGTGGCTCGCCATCACGCGCAGGTCGAACTTGCCGCCGAGCGCCAGCATCTGCTCGCGAATGCGGCGCAGCGTCTGTCGCGACGGTTCGGCGGCATAGGCTTCCATGATCGTGGTGTTCGATCGATGCGATTCCTTGCGCGTCGGGTAATAGTCGGTCGACGCGAACACCGGGATGTCGACGCCGCGTTGGTGCAGGACCTCACGACAGATCTGCGCAACACGACGTTCGTGACCGCCGTTCTTATGCGCATGCAGCAGGCAGATCGCGATGGCCTCGACCTTCTTCTTGATCAATTTGTCGACCGCGGCGTAGACCTCGGCTTCGCGCAGCGGAATCACGACATCGCCCTGTCCGTCGACCCGCTCGGTGACGCCGACGGTACAGTCGGCCGGCACCAGCGGCGCGTCGTAGCGATGCGTATTGAGATGCAGCCGATCTTCGAGCGAATAACCCAGGTAGCACTGGATGCCGCGCCCCATGCGATGGAAGTCCTCCATGCCCCGGTTGACGATGAGGCCGACGCGCAGACCCTTGCGCTGCACCACGCGGTTCAGCATCGCGGTACCGGAGTAGACGGAGGTCACGAGGTCGGCGAAAACCTCCTCCACCCCGAGATTCCACAGCGCCAGGGCGTCGTGCGCCGATTCGACGATGGCCAGGGCTTCGTTGTCAGGGTTGCTTTGCGACTTGCCGACGACGAACTCGCCGTCGGTGCGTACGAAAAAGGTGTCGGTCATCGTGCCGCCGGCGTCGATGCCCAGGACTTCCACCGCGGTTGCGCTCATGTCGGTCGATTCCTCCCCGGTCGTTGTGATACGTGCGGACGCTGCGCGCAGCCCGGCAGGGCCGCGGCGCGTCGGCTCGGGTGAGCAATGCCCGTACCAAGCACGGAGCAGCCGTGGCCAGGGAGGAAATTCAGTAGTTTGTGCGAGACGGCACAGGCGCCGTCACGACGGGCCGGTGCTCGATCCGTTCGGAATTCGTACGCGTCAGCGGCGGCAGGCGTTCGCGATCCGAACGCTCTCCACCCACTCGCCGTGACCATGTCGGCGCAGTTTCGCGTACAGGGTCGACTTCGAGATGCCGAGCGTCCGCGCCGCGCTGCTCAGGTTGCCTCGGGCGTCGATGACCGCGGCGCGGATGGCCTGACTTTCATGGTCGAACAGGCTCGCGGCCTGCTCGTTGGCCGGGGTGGGCGGGCACGCCGCGTGCAGGCCTGCCGCCACCGTGCGCAGCGTCGTCGGTAGATCCTGCGCGCCCAGGGTGTCGCCGGTCGCCGTCAACACCAGACCCTCGACCACGTTGCGCAGCTCGCGCACATTGCCCGGCCAGTCGTGGCACAGCATCGCCTCGAGCGCGGCGTCCTCGAGCGGTCGCCGCGGCAGTCCGTGCGCATCCGCGCACTGTGCGCAGAAGTGTCGCGCGAGGGCCGGTATGTCGCTGCGCCGATCACGCAGGCTCGGCAGTTCGAGCGTGGTGACCGAGATGCGGTAGAAGAGATCCATGCGGAAACGCTGCGCTTCCACGTCTGCGCGCAGATCGCGATGGGTCGCGGTGAGCAGGCGAAAGCGCACCTTGCGAGGCTGCGTGTCGCCCAGGCGATAGACCTCGCCGTCCTCCAGCACGCGCAGCAGGTGGGGCTGGAGATCCGACGGCATATCGCCGATCTCGTCGAGAAACAGCGTGCCGCCGTCGGCGGCTTCGATCTTGCCTTTCATGCCTCCGCGTCGGGCACCGGTGAAAGCGCCGTCGACGTAGCCAAACAGGTCACTCGCCAGCAGATCGCGCGACAGACCGCCGCAATTGATCGACACCAGCGGCCCTTCGGCGAAAGGACTCGCGGCGTGAATGGCGCGCGCGAACACTTCCTTGCCCACGCCAGTCTCGCCGAGCAGCAGCATCGGCACGCGCGTGCGGGCGAGCCTGCCGGCACGGGCCACCGCCGCCAGCAGCGCCGGGGAGTCGCCGACGACGTGTTCGAATCCCGCGGAGAAGGCGGAAGTCGTGCGCGACGCCGGCTGCGACGGTGCCGGCAGCACGAGCACGTTGCCGAGTTGACGACCGTCGCGTGTCCGCGGCTGCAGCCATTCGGCGGCTATCCCGGTCGGCAGGTGGCAGCGATCGGCGTCGGGTTGCGCGAGGCCCAGGCCGGCGATCTCCTGCAGGCGGGTCGGAATTCCGGGCACGCCGTGGGCACGCAGCATGCGGGCGGCGTGATCGCTGGCCCGTACCAGGCGGCCGGCGCGGTCGAACACCAGAAACTCCCGATCGCCGACGCGCGGCAGGCGCGACAGGCAGTATTCGAGTAGTTCGTGGCGGTGCTCGAGGTTGATCTCGCGCAGCCGCTGTTCGATGCGCATCGCGGCGGCGACGACGAGCGCGAGTGCATGGCGGCTGTAGCTGCCCGTAAGCCCCGACACGTCGAGCGCACCAATCAGATCGCCGTCGTAGGGATCGCGCAGCACCGTCGCCGAGCACGTCCAGCGCTTGATGCCTTCGCAGAAATGTTCTGCGGCATGAACCTGCACTGCGGCGCCGGTCGACAGCGCCGTACCGATGGCATTGGTGCCGCAGTCCTCTTCGCGCCAGCTCGCGCCGGGCTGCAGGTTCACGGCGCAAGCGTCGTCGAGCACGGAGGGATCGCCGGAGAATTCCAATATCACGCCGTTCGGATCGGTCATCAGCATCACCGTGTCGGACTCGGCGAGGAATTCGCGCGCTTCGATCATCACCGGCCTGCACGCGTGCAGCAGATCTTCGTGGCGCAGCTTGTGGGAGGCGAGAAAGTCGGAGTCGAAGAGATTGCGCCCGGTGCGAATTGCCGGATCTACCCCGGCATGCTGGCAGCGCGACCATGATGCGCGGATGAGATGTCGCACGGCGGCGCCGGCACGATCGTCGCCCGACAGGAAAT
>JADZCB010000185.1 GCA_020851775.1 Gammaproteobacteria bacterium | reverse complement strand
GCCGCTGCGCGCCGCCGTCGCCGCGAGCAGCGCCGCGCCACGCTGCCATTCGGCGGCGAGGTCCTGTCCGGCGGCGTGCCGTTTGACGATGTCGCGCCGCCAGCTCGCGAGGTGATCGACCCACGCCCGCACCGTGTACTGCCAGCGGCCGAGCGCATCGGGCGTGAAGCGTGCCCGCCAGCGATCGTTGCCGATCGCCTCCATCATGCGCGCCTGCCAGCGGGGCGCGCCGTGCCGGCGATACAGCAGTTGGACACCGATGCAGTCGTGGCCGTCGGCATAGGCGTCAGCCTCGACATCGACGGCTTCGCCGACGACGCGCTTGATCGCGTAGCGGCCGCCATCCACCCGCGGCGTGATGTCTTCGATGACGACGCGCACGCGACCGTCGTCCGGCAGCTCGAACACGGCGGGCGCGGCATGTCGGGTCGCGGTCATGCGCGCGTCAGATACAGCGTCGCCAGCGGCGGCAACGTCAGGTTCAGCGACTGGTAGCGACCATGGGCCGGGAGCGGTACGGCGTCGACGGCGCCCCCGTTGCCGCAGCCGCTGCCGCCGTAGGGCAGCGCGTCGCTGTTCAGGCGTTCGTACCAGATCCCGCCCGCCGGCACGCCGAGCCGATAGTTCTCGCGCGGCACCGGGGTCAGGTTGCAGACGACGAGCACCGTCTCCGTCGGATCGTCGGCCTTGCGCAGGAAGGCGATGACGCTGTGCTCGGCATCGCGGCCGTCGATCCACTCGAAGCCTTCGCTCGCGAAGTCGATGCGGTGCAGGGCCGGCTGCGCGCGGTAGAACGCATTCAGATCGTGCACCCAGCGCAGCACACCGGCATGTGACGGCGCGTCGAGCAGCGCCCAGTGCAATTCTTCCTCGTGACGCCATTCGGAGCGCTGGGCGAACTCTCCGCCCATGAACAGCAGCTTCTTGCCCGGATGGGC
Source organism: Gammaproteobacteria bacterium (assembly GCA_020851775.1). GTDB lineage: Bacteria > Pseudomonadota > Gammaproteobacteria. Next base: position 1,817 of record JADZCB010000185.1, on the reverse strand, counting down.
CCACATCAGTCCGTACAGCGCGCGCAGATTCGCGAACTGCTGCCAGGCGTCGCCCGGCATGCGCGCGAGCAGCGATCCTTTGCCGTAGACGACCTCGTCGTGCGACAGCGGCAGCACGAAGTTTTCGGAAAACGCGTACCAGAAGCTGAAACAGAGTCTGTCGTGGTGATACTTGCGATACAGCGGGTCCTCGCGGAAATAGGCCAGCGTGTCGTGCATCCAGCCCATGTTCCACTTCAGGCCGAAGCCGAGCCCGCCGCGATACGCGGGGCGTGACACCTGCGGCCACGCCGTCGACTCTTCCGCGATTGTCAGCGTGTCCGGATGTGCGCGACCGACGGCCTCGTTCAGCGCGCGCAGGAAGGCGATTGCGTCGAGATTCTCGTTGCCGCCGTGGCGGTTCGGGATCCACGCACCGGGGGCTCGCGAATAGTCGAGATAGAGCATCGACGCGACCGCGTCGACGCGCAGACCGTCGACGTGATAGTGCTCGAGCCAGAACAGCGCACTGCTGCCAAGGAAATCGCGCACCTCGGCGCGTCCGTAGTTGAAGACCAGGCTGTTCCATTCCGGTTGGAAGCCCTGACGGGGATCGGCGTGTTCGTAGAGATGCGTGCCGTCGAAGTAGACGAGACCGTGGCCGTCCTCGGGAAAGTGCGAGGGCACCCAGTCCAGGATCACGCCGATGCCGCGCTGGTGCAGCAGATCGACGAAGGCCATGAAGTCCTGCGGTGTGCCGTAGCGCGCGCTCGGCGCGAAAAAGGACGTGATCTGATAGCCCCAGGATCCGTAGAAGGGATGCTCCATCACTGGCAACAGCTCGACGTGCGTGAAGCCGAGCGCCGTGACGTGGTCGGCGAGCGCCTCTGCGATCGCACGATAGTCGAGGCGGCCTTCGCCCGGGCGTCGCCACGAGCCGAGATGGACTTCGTCGATCGAGATCGGTGCGCTCGGCGCGTTGGCCGCCGCGCGGCCCGCCATCCACGTCGCGTCGCCCCAGTCGTAATCGAGATCCCACACGACCGACGCCGTGCCGGGCGCCGCTTCGCTGCAGAAGGCGTAAGGGTCGCCTTTGTCGAAGCGCTCGCCGGCGGTGGTCTCGATCCGGTACTTGTAGCGCGCGCCGGGTCCCGGCGTCGGCAGCCGGAGTTCCCAGATCCCCGAGCCGTCGTCGCGCAGGCGCAGGCGGTGCGCTGCGCTCGGCGCCCAGTCGTTGAAGTCGCCGATCAGCGAGACGCCGCGCGCATTCGGCGCCCACACGCGAAAGCCGGTTCCCGCGTCTGGTCCGCCGACATGCGCGCCCATGAAGCGGTGCGCGCTGAACTGCGTGCCTTCGCGAAACAGGTACACATCCCGGTCCGTAAGCCCCATCGGCCGTCCTTTCTGCGCGCCGCCTCGCGGCCGCCCGCCGATTCACGCACTCGCCTGTATGGAGAGAGGGCAAGAGCCGTGCCCGCGGCGCATGCCCGTCGGAGCGGGCGGGGACGAGCGACGAGTCGCGGAGATCCGTGCTGCACGGGCGCCGTTCATCTGCCCGCCGCTGTCGGCGCGGTGGTGCCGGCGTGTAAGGAGTGCTGCCGCTCTGTAAATCTTGCTGAACCGGCGGCCACGCCGGCCGAGTGGCGTGCGCTCGCCTGCGCGCCGGATGCGGGCCGCACGCGACTCAGGCATAGTGCGGCCCGCCTCCACGACCCAGGTTCCGACGTGCAGCTCGCCCGCCCCGGCTTCGACATCGGCCTCTTCACCCGCCTGACCGACGCGCAGTTGCGCTTCTGGCAGGACACGGCAGGACTGCGCTACGACCACCTGGGCAAACT
>JADZCB010000184.1 GCA_020851775.1 Gammaproteobacteria bacterium | reverse complement strand
GTGCGCCGAGATAGACGTTCGCGCTCCACGGCTGCGCGGGGAACGGTGCGCCGTCGTCGATCGCGCTGATGCCGGCAGCACGCAGTTCGTCCACGCGCGGCAGCAGATCGTCGCCGACGACGGCCGCGACCTTCAGCGCGAGTCCGGCATCGCGAATCGCCGCTTCGAGGGCGGCACGGCATGCCGCGGCATTGACGCCCCCCGCATTCGTCACGACCTTGATCCCGTTGCGTGCGATGTCGGGCAGCAATGGTTTCATCACGCCTTCGACGAAATCGGTCGCATAGCCCGCATCGGGCTTCTTCGCCTTCGCACGGGCGAGCAGCGACATCGTGATCTCGGCGAGATAGTCGAGCACGAGATAATCGAGATTTCCGGCGCGTACGAGTTGCGCCGGGCCTTCGGCGCTGTCGCCCCAGAAGCCCGCGCCGCAGCCGATGCGGACGGTGCGTCGGTCGCTCATCGGCCGGTGAAGTGCGGCGGGCGCTTGGCGTTGAACGCGGCGAAGCCTTCCTTCGCGTCTTCGGACTGCGCCATGATCGGCAGCACGATCTGCGTCAGCTCGAATGCCTGATCCAGCGTCATGTCCTCGATCGCATGGAACATCTGCTTGCCGATGCGGATCGCCGTCGGCGACTTGTCGACGATGCGCGCGAGCAGCCAGTCGATTTTCGCATCGAGTTCCGCCGGCGGCACGACGTAGTTGACGATATCGAGGGCGAGCGCCTCCGCGGCATCGAAGAGTTCGCCGGTGATGCACATCTCGAGCAGCCGCCGGCGTGGAATCACGCGCAGCATGTACGGCAGGATCATCATCGGGAACAGGCCGACGCGCGTCTCGGGTACGCCGAAGCGTGCGGTCGATGTCGCGATCGCGAGATCGCACGCACAGACGAGGCCCAGTCCGCCGGCCATCGCATTGCCGTTGACGCGCGCGACGATCGGCAGCCGGCAGGCCTGCAGGCGGCGGAACAGCCGGACGACGTAATGGTTCGGCTCGGCCGGTTCGAGCGCGAACGGCGAGCCGTCGACGCTCGGTTTCAGATCGCCGCCGGCGCAGAACACCTCGTCACCGGCGCCGGTCAGGACGATCGCGCGCACCGCGGGATCCGCTTCGGCGGCATCGATGGCGGCGGCGAGGCCCGTGCACAGCGCTTCGTTGATCGCGTTGCGCCGATCGGGCCGGTTGAGGGTGATCTGCACCGCCGATCCGCGTGCTTGCGAGAGGACGACCTCGGTCACCGCTGCCCCCGTAGTCATGAAGGATGGAAGCGCCCGACTCTAGTGGAAGGCTCGTCGCACGGTCAACGCGACGGCGCGATGGGCGCAGTAACCTGAATTGCCGAACATCAGCCCGCTCCCGGGGAAGCTGGCGAGGGTGGGTGGCACCCGCCCGGTGATCGATATTTACGCTCAGCCATTTAGAATCACCGGGTGCCGCGTGTGTTGCGGCAGGAGAATCCATGAGCACCGAACCTTCCGATTTCAACGTCACTCCCCGCAACCGGCTGATGCGTTATCCGAAACGCGGCCATTACGACAAGGCGACGATCTACCCGATCCTCGACGAGGCGCTCGTCTGCCAGGTCGGCTTCGCGATCGACGGACACCCGTATGTGATCCCGACGATCCATGCCCGCCTGGGAGATCAGGTGCTGTTGCACGGCCTGAAGGGCGGACGCCTGCTCGAACACATCGAGGCCGGCAACACCGTCTGCGTCAGCGTGACCCTGCTCGACGGCCTCGTGCTCGCCCGCACTGCCTTCAATCACTCGATGAACTACCGTTCGGTCGTGCTGTACGGAAGCGGCGCCGCGATCGAAGAGCCTGCTGCGAAGCTCGCCGCGCTCGAACGACTGACCGAACACGTCGCGCCGGATCGCTGGCGCGACGTGCGGCCGCCGGACGCCAAGGAACTGAAGATGACGACCATCGTCGCCATCGACATCGAAGAGGCGACGGCGAAGATCCGCCAGGGGCCGCCCGGCGACGATGGTGAGGATCTCACGTATCCGGTATGGGCGGGCGTCGTGCCGCTGCCGATCGTGCCGCAACCGCCGCAGACCGATCCGAAACAGACGATCGCCTATCCGGTGCCGGCCTACGTGACGCCGTATCGACGCCCGCCGCGTGCGTGAGCATCCGCAGCGCTACGCGCTCGTCAACGAGCTGCACGCGCGGCCGCATGCCGAACTCGTCGCACCAGCGCGCGCGTCGTTCTTCGCCCTGGTGCGCGACGAGGATCCGGCAGCCGATCTCGCGCACCTGCTGACGTTCTGCCGTCGTTACGGACTGCCGCAGCCGGCACTGGATGCGAAGCAGCACACGGCGCGTACCGACGAGGTCACGCTGAAGTGGGAATCCCATACCGAGTACACGAGCTGGCTGTTCCTGCGTGAAGGGCCGGCCGAGCCCTTCACCGAGCGTGTGATCGCGCATGTCCCGGCCGACTGGTGGGATGCGACACCGGGCGAGCTGCTCGTCGCCGCGCACCTCGAAATCATCGGCCAGGAACGCGCCGAACCCGATGACACCGAACTCGCGCGCTGGTTCGGCCGCGACAGCCTGTGCAGCGCGAACCTCTATCACGGCCGCGCAGCGGTGTGGACGGACTTCCGTGTGCATGCCGACGGCGCGGCGCGCCTTCTCGTGCGCAACGTCGGCATGACGCCGCTGCAGACCGGACGTGTCGTGCAGCGGCTCGCGGAACTCGAAACCTACCGCGCGCTGGCACTGCTCGCGCTGCCGCTCGCGCACGAGGCGAGTCCGCGGATCCGCCGCGTCGATCTCGCGCTCGCCGCGCTGACGACGCGGCTGAACCGCATGACGGGACTCGAGGATCAGCGCGCCGCGTTGCAGGAACTGACGCTGCTGGCGGCGGAAATCGAGCAGCTCGCGGCCACGACGGCCTACCGCTTCGGCGCGACGGCGGCCTATCACGCGCTGGTACAGGAACGGCTCGAAGCGGTGCGTGAACCCCACGGGTCGAGCGGTCGTCTCGCCATCGCCGAATTCATCGATCGCCGTCTGCTGCCCGCGATCCGCACCTGCAACTCGGTCGCCGCGCGGGCCGAAGGCGTCGCCCGCCGTCTGTCGCGCAGCCTGAATCTGCTGCGCACCCAGGTCGACGTCGCGGTCGAAGCGCAGAATCGCGATCTGCTCGCCTCGATGAACCAGCGCGCGCGTCTGCAGTTGCGCTTGCAGGAAACCGTCGAAGGCCTGTCGATCGCCGCGATCACCTACTACGTCGTCGGGCTCGTCGGCTATGCCGCGAAGGCGCTGCACCAGGCATGGCCGGGCTTGTCGGTGCCGGTGGTACAGGGCGCGGCGATCCCGTTCGTCGCCGCAGCGCTGTGGTGGAGCCTGCGCCGCGTGCGCGCCCGCGTCGCGGCGCGCATTTGAGGCTGGATTTTTGCCACAGAGAACATCGGGAATGCGGAGGACGATGAGGGTGGAACGAAAGCGCGTTACGGCATGTGCCAAACGCAGGCCGTCGTGGTTGTCGATGCGGGCCGGGATGGCACGCTTCACCCTCTCTCTTTCTCTGTGTTCTCGGTGTTCTCTGTGGCAATGACCAAGCTCCACAGCAAAGCAGACCGCTGACGCTCACCGCCAGGCGTCGCGCTGGTAGACGAGGCTGCGCGGCCCGGCGTAGAGACCGAAGCTCGTGCGTCCGATCGGATCCTCCGGCGTGCCGTCACCGTTCCAGTCGAAACGCAGCCACGGGCTCGCGGTGAGATCGACGCGGTAGTCGAGTTCGCCGACGTTGGCAGCACCCGGAGCGCTGAACGAGAGGCCCAGCAGGCCGCTCGCGAGCGGCGCGTGCGCGATCGTCGCTTCACTGATGCCGGCGCCGACGGCGATCGACGTGACGCCGACGCTCGGCGCCGTGTCCGGCGTGCCGGTGCCGAGATCGATCGCGGTCGCCGACACGACCGTGCACACATCCGCATCGTTGCGCACGAAGCCGCGACCGTTGTGGTACTCGGCGCGCACCGGTGCGGTGAGTGGCAGCAGTTCGGTGCCGAGCACGTTGTCGGTCGCGAGGCGGCCGTAGCGCAGCGTCGTGCCGGTGACGCCCTCGACGCGATAGACGTCGCAGGCGCCGTCGCCCTCGGCGTCGTAGCAGACGGCATCGTCGTCCTGCAGCGCGGCCGCAGGAAAGCTCACATCGATCGCGGCCGCGAACGGTGCGAGCGGCGCGGCGCGGACATACCGGAAACCATCGCCGCCGGTGCCGGCCGGCAGGCCGAGCTCGAACACGCCGGTCCCGGCCGTGGTGTGCGTCACGGTCGCATCCGCGCCGGTGTCATGCACGATCGCGCGTGCGAGATGATCGGCGGCGCCACGTCCGGCGAGTGTCGAGCCGAGTTTGAAAAACCCGCTGGTCGTGTAGTTGTGCGTCGTCGCGCCGCCGGCATTGCGGGCGGTGAAGGTCAAGACCGGCGCGGTCGCATAGTGGAAAGTCTCGTCCAGGTAGCTGAAGGCGCCTGCCGCGCAGGCGTCGGCGAAGACGGGTGTGTTCGCAGCAATCGCGAAGCGCGCGGGATGGAAGCGTCCGACCGCGCCGGACACGCCGCGGATTGCTGCGGTGGCCGCGCTGCCAATCCCGAGATAGTCGCCGCTCTGCACGGCGGAGATCTCGATGATCCCGACTTCGTCGTAGCGCAGACCGGTGACGGTCGCGATGCCGCTGGCGAAGCTTGCGCTCGGTACGCCGGACAGGCCGGGGTGGCGGCCGCCGGCCGGCCGGAACAATGTCGCACCGAGCGTGAACGGGGCACCGGGCGCGAAGTTCGGCGCCGTCGAATTGTCCGACAGTCGTGCGTTGTTCGATGGATTCGCATCGCCGCCCGCCATGCCGTCGGCGATGCCGTCGGCGTTGGTGTCGTCGGCGGTGCTCCACAGGACGGCGCGCACGTCGGCCCCGAAGTCTGAACCGGCGGCGAGAAAGCGCGGTCCGCTCGCGGCCGTCGCGGCGGGATTGCCTGGCACGACGACGTCGAGTGCGAACGGTCGCCAGACGAAGACGTTGCTGGCGCCGGTCATGAAGCTGCCGGAACCACTGCCGCCCGGCAGCGGCAGTTCGAAGCGGGCGTGGAGGCGCACGCTGCCGGCGTCGTCGAAGACGGTCGCGAAGGGGGCGATGCCGGTCGCGTCGAACTCGAGCTTCACCGGCGTGTAGCGGCCGACACTGCCGGCATCGTTGGCGGCGATGCTGGTCGCGCTGCCGCCGTCGATCGCGAGGCTGCGGCCGCTGCAGGTTGCCGGTGAAACGCACTGGAAGGCGAGGTCGACGAGTTGCGTGCCAACCAGCGCCGCTTCGCAGGCTCCCGTGCCGGTCGCGGTGCGGATCGCCTTCACGGCCAGCGCCTGTGCGCCTGGCGCGGTGGCCGAAGGCTTGCCCGCGATTTGCGTGCCGATCGCGCCCGCCACCGCGTTCGCGGTGAAGACGAAGCCGGCTTCGACGAATTCGAGATCGGCGTCCTCGGCCCGCGTCGCGGCGCCGCTGCGCTCGGTCGCCATGCCGTCCGTCACGTCGACATTGACGACGCCGACGGTGGTGTGCCGCAGGCCGAACGTAACGACACCTCCGTCGCCCGCCACGTAGCGATAGCTCGCGCGCCCGTCGTTCTCGCCACCGTTGTCGAGCGTGCCCTGGCCGGCGAGCAGGGACCAGTCGCCGCGACCGCTCGACGTCGACAGATCGATCGTGCTCGCATAGCCCGTCACCGGCGCGTCTTCCGCCGTCAGCGCGCCGAGCTTGACCGGTGCCGCCTCGCAACTCACGGCCGTGCCGGGGTGGGACAGTGCGAAGTGATCGATGCCGTTGCAGGTGCGCGTCACCGCCATGTCGCGACGGACCACGGCCTGGGTCGCTTCGAAGTTGTAGACACGGACTTCATCGAGATCCCCGTTGGCGGACGCGGCCGTGCCAAGCGACGGGATCGACGCCGTGCGCCCGTCACCGAGGTACAGCGTCGAGAGGCCGGCGTTGAGCCGGCCGGATGTCGTCGTCGTCAGCGTGCCGTAGAGATTGCCGTTCAGAAAGATCCTGAGAACCGTCGCATTGCTGCCCGCCGCGAGCTTCCAGCTCACGGCGAGATGGACCCAGGTGTCGGCCGCGAACGCATTGTCGGTCGTCGGCGCGAGATCCGCGGTCACCGGTGCGCCCGCATCGTCGGTGACCGCGAAGCGCAGCCGTCCGCGGTTGGTCTTGCCGAAGGTGAACCAGCGCGTCGTCGACGTGCCGGCATCGAGCAGCAGGTTGTTCTCCGTGGTCCAGGCCTTCGCGTTGCGGTACCAGAAGGTGATCGTGCCCTGGTTGCCGATCAACGCCACCGGCAGACCGGAATCGATGGCGTCGATGTTCGAGACCGTCGCGCTCGACGGCACGTTGATGCCACGGCAGACGCGGCCGGCGACCGACGTCACGCGCAGCGTGTCGACCGGCGCATCGATGCGCGTCCCGTGGTAGCCGTTGCCGCTGCTGTCGAGCACTTCGCCGGTCGCGCCGCTCAGCGTCGACTGTTCGAAGCGGTAGTCGGCGATCGGCGCCGGGATGTAGAAGCGCAGGCCGCTGCGGTTCGCCGGCAGTCCGGTCTGCACGACCTTGTAATCGGCCGACGACAGTTGCCAGCCGATCTGGGCCGGACCAAGCGTGGTGTTCGACGGCTCGCTGACATTGTCGGAGTCGCCATACATGTAGCGGAACTCGCCGTCTTCGAAAAGCTGGATCTGGTAGGTGTACGCAGTACCGGCGCCGATGTTCTTGCTGCCGCCCTCCAGCCAGGCGCCGACGCCGTACCAGGTCACGACGAAGCGACGGTGCGGTGCCGTGCCGATCAGCGCGTAGCTGATCGAACCGCCATTGGCGAGATCGAGATCGGCGCCGTAGACGCGCATCACGCGGTCCATCGCCGCGTCCGGGAACGGGTGTGTATAGGTCCGCGGCGGGCCGACGCTCTGCGTGCCGTAGCCGCAGGCAGTGTTGTTGAACTGCAGGCGCCCGTTGGTGTGGACGCGGAGCTGGGTGTAGTCGACGCCACCGAAATTGAACGTGAACCCGATGTCGATCGGGGCCGACAGACTGTCGTCGCCCGTCTTGTCGCTGCAGCCCGGCCAGCTCGTGATCCGTGTATGCGCACCGGGATCGACGAAGTCGTAGGCCGTCGTGGCGTTGGCATACGTCGCGAGCGCGCGTCCCGGCGCCAGCACCGCGAGCAGGCACAGCAAAGCGAGGCACCACGGCGCCGGGGCACGAGTCGGCAACATGCCCCGTTAGCGGCTTGCCCGGTCCGCGGCTTGACGTCGCCTGCGTCGAGCGCCCGTGGGCTCAGACGGCCGTCCAGCCACCATCGACCGGCAGTGCGATGCCGGTGACGAAGGACGCCTCGTCGGACAGGAGCCAGGCGACCGCATCGCCGATTTCGCGCGGTTCACCGAGTCGGCCGACCGGTTCCTGCGCGGCATAGGCATCGAGACCGATACCGCGATCGGCGGCCATGCGTTCGAGCATCGGGGTTTCGATGATGCCCGGGCACACGGCATTCACGCGGATCCGTTTCTTCGAGAAATCGAGTGCCGCGCATTTCGTCATGCCGACGACGCCGTGTTTGGACGCGCAGTAGGCGATGCCGCCGCGGGTGCCGACAAGTCCGGCGACGGAGGCCGTGTTGACGATCGCGCCGCCGCTGCCCTGGGCCAGGAACTGCCCGATCTGATGCTTCAGACACAGCCACACGCCCTTGAGATTCACCGCGATCGTGCGATCGAACGCCTCCTCGCTCATCTTGATGGTGTTGGCGAAACCGCCATCGATGCCGGCATTGTTGAACGCTCCGTCGAGTCTGCCGTAGCGCTGCACGGTCGTCGCGACCAGGGCCTCGACCTGCGCGTCGTCGACGACGTCGGTCCGCACGAAGCTGGCGTGGCCGCCGGCGCGTTCGATGTCGCGTGCGGTCGCTTCGCCTGCCTCGACGCTGACGTCGGCGATGACGATCGCGGCACCATCGGCGCCGCATCGCAGCGCCGCGGCCCGGCCGATGCCGGTGCTGCCGCCGGTGACGATGATGACCTTGCCTTCGAGTTTGCGGGACATGCAATTCCTCCGTTGCCGAGTGTCATGGCGTGAATCTGTGTCGGGTGCGCGCGTCGGGCGTGTCGATGCCGTGAATGTTGCGCCGCGTTTGCCGGCGCAGCCTCGTCGGGCGATCGCCTGACGCCGTCAGTGTATCCGTTTGACGCGTAGCGACGCGGTTGATCGCTGCTTCCTGAAAGGGTACACAGCGTCGAGCCCGGTCGAGGATCCGGCCGCGTCGCGCGCGGGCCGTCGACGATGCACCGCGCGCCCCCTGACAACCAAGCGATCGAACGGAGTACCGCATGTCGATGATGATCACCCGCGGCAAGACCTACGACGAGGTACGCAATGCGTTCCACTGGCAGATCCCCGAGCGTTACAACATCGCCGACGATGTCTGCGATCGCTGGGCCGGCGATCCGACACGCGTCGCGCTGATCTACGAAAATGCCGCGCGCGAGATCACACGCTATACCTTCGCCGACATTCGTCGCCACGCGAACCGCTTTGCGAACACGCTGCGCGCGCTGGGTCTCGCGCGCGGCGATCGCGTCACGCTGCTGCTCGCGCAGAACCCGGAATGCGCAATCGGCCACGTCGCCTGCTGGAAGGCCGGCATGGTGTCCGGACCGTGCTCGGTCCTGTTCGGTGCCGATGCGATCACCTACCGCCTCAACGACAGTGGTGCGAAAGCCCTCGTCACCGACATGGCGAACTATCCGAAGGTCGCGGCGATCCGCGGCGACTGCCCGCAGCTCGAACACGTGTTCGTGATCGACGGCGCGCCGGCGGGTGCGCGCAATTTCTGGCAGGCCATCGAAGACGCCTCCGAGGCGTTCACGAACGTCGCCACCGCCGCCGAGGATGTCGCGTGGATCAGTTACACCTCCGGCACGACGGGGATGCCGAAGGGCTCGGTACAGCCGCACCGCATGATGCTCGGCCACATGCCGGCGCTCGAATTCGCGTTCGACTTCTTCCCGCAGCCGCGCGATGTGCTGTGGTCGCCCGCAGACTGGGCGTGGATGGCGGGCCTGATGGACGTGCTGATGCCGGGCTGGTTCCACGGCTGCACCGTCGTCGCCACCGCGATGAAGGGCTTCGATCCCGAGTACGCCTACCAGGTTCTCGAGCGTCACGCCGTGACGCTGTCGCTGCTGACGCCGACGACGCTGAAGCTGATGCGTCAGGTGCCGGACGCGCTGTCGCGCTACCGACTTTCGCTGCGTGCGGTGTTGTCGGGCGGCGAGGCGGTCGGCAAGGAACTCTTCGAGTGGGCGAAACGCGAACTGAACCTCGTGATCAACGAAGGCTTCGGTCAGACCGAGTGCAATGTGATTCTCTGCAACAACGGTCATGTGATGCCGATCAAGCCCGGATCGCTCGGCCGGCCGACGCCCGGTGCAACGGTCGCGATCGTCGACGACGCAGGTGTCGAGGTGCCACCGGGGACGATGGGCCACATCGCGTGCAAGCGGCCGCATCCGGTGATGTTCCGTGAATACCTCAACCGTCCGGACGCGACGCGCGAAAAGTTCATCGGCGACTGGCTGATCACCGGCGATCTCGGGCAGATGGACGAGGACGGCTATTTCTGGTTCCACGGCCGCGCCGACGACGTGATCACGAGCGCCGGCTATCGCATCGGGCCCGCCGAGATCGAGGATGCGCTGCTGAAGCATCCGGCGGTGAAGATGGCCGCCGTGATCGGCGTGCCCGATCCGGTGCG
>JADZCB010000183.1 GCA_020851775.1 Gammaproteobacteria bacterium | reverse complement strand
TTGCGCACGATGTCGCGCACGGCGGCCTGCTGCTGGCGGGGCGGCGGCGCCTGCCGGGTGTAGTCGAGGGTCGGGGGCGGTTGCACCTCGGTGACGAGTTCATGGCTCTCCCCGAGTTCCCGCTTCGCGAGATCCTGCTCGCGGACGCGCTGGATGTTGAAGTGCGGCGTTTCGAGATTGGCATTCGGAACCAGGATGATCTCGACTTCCTGGCGCTCTTCGATGCGCGACACGTCGCGGCGTTTCTCGTTGAACAGGAAGGTCGCCACATCGACCGGAAGCTGCGCGACGACCTTGGCCGTCGAGTCCTTCATCGCTTCTTCCTCGAGCATGCGCAGCACCGTCAGCGCTGTCGAACGCAGGCTGCGGATCGTGCCGACCCCTTCGCAGCGCGGACAGATCTCGTGGCTGAACTCGGCGAGCGAAGGCCGCAGACGCTGGCGCGACATCTCGAGCAGGCCGAAGCGCGAAATCCGGCCGATCTGCACGCGTGCGCGATCCATCTTCACGCACTCGCGCATCTTGTTCTCGACGGCGCGCTGGTTCTTCGCCGACATCATGTCGATGAAATCGATGACGATGAGCCCGCCGAGGTCACGCAGCCTGAGCTGGGTCGCGATTTCCTCGGCCGCCTCGAGATTGGTCAGCAGCGCCGTTTCCTCGATGTCGCCGCCGTGCGTCGCGCGTGCCGAGTTGATGTCGATCGTGATCAGCGCCTCGGTCGGCTCGATCACGAGCGCGCCGCCGCTCGGCAGCCGCACTTCGCGACTGAAGGCAGTCTCGATCTGGCCCTCGATCTGATAGCGGGTGAACAGCGGCACGCTGTCGGCGTAGAGCTTCAGCTTGGTGATGTTGCCGGGCATCACCTGCTTCATGAAGTCGCAGGCGGTCTGGTACAGCGCGTCGTCGTCAATCAGGATTTCGGTAATGTCGCTGCGCAGGTAATCGCGGATCGCGCGGATGATGACGTTCTGATCCTGGTAGATAAGGAACGGGGCGGGGCGCTCGACGGCGGCCTGATCGATCGCCTGCCACAACTGCACGAGGTAATCGAGATCCCACTGGAGTTCTTCCGCGCCCTTCCCGATCCCGGCCGTGCGCAGGATCAAGCCGATGTTTTCGGGGATCTGCAGTGCCGCCATCGCCTCCTTGGCGTCCTCGCGGGCATCACCCTCGATCTGCCGCGATACGCCGCCGGCCTTCGGGTTGTGCGGCATCGCGACGAGGTAGCGCCCGGCGAGACTGACGAACGTCGTCAGCGCGGCGCCCTTGTTGCCGCGTTCTTCCTTCTCGACCTGGACGATCAGCTCCTGGCCTTCGTCGAGCGCGTCCTTGATGTTGACGCGGCCGCTCGCCGAGCGCGCTTTTTCCTTGAACAGGTGCCGCGAGACTTCCTTCAGCGGCAGGAAGCCGTGACGTTCAGCGCCATAGTCGACGAAGGCCGCCTCGAGGCTGGGCTCGAGGCGCACGATACGTGCCTTATAGATGTTGGATTTCTTCTGTTCCTTGCCGACGGCTTCGATGTCGAGATCGAAAAGCTTCTGGCCGTCGACGAGAGCAACCCGCAACTCTTCACGCTGAGTTGCGTTGATGAGCATTCTTTTCATTGTCGGAATCCCTGGCTGCGCATCCGTGTCAGCACGACGGGCCGGCCCAGCGACATGTCGGCGAGAGCGGCGACGGATACGATGCGTTGCGCGGACCCGCGGGCATCAGGCCCGGGGTCGATTACGCTCTGGCCGGGGGCAACCGGAAATGAACGATAGTCAGCGCGGTGATGAAACGGCGCGCACACGGGACGTGTCGGAACTGTCGCGCACGAGACCTCAGGCGCGGCGATTCATCAGTCATCGGCAAGCCGGACGGACATGCTTTCGATGACGGGCGCGGCAGTGTGGACGCGCCTCGTGCGAACTGCTGATAAACTGCCGTTGCTATCCGCGCTAACGGTTGGTGTGTGAACACAATTACGGTGCGCGCGGCACAGAGTCGCAGCGAATATAACAGCGTTGCCGGGCCGCGGCAACGCGCATGGACGAGACAGGAACACGATGTGACGGAGAATCCGGCGAACGAACACGGGCACGTACGCCAGACGGTGCGCATCGTCGAAATCGATGCCGGCCATGCAGAACGCCGACTCGACAACTTCGTCGGCAGTGCGCTCGAAGGCGCACCGCGTGCCTACGTCTATCGGGTGATCCGCAGTGGCGAAGTGCGCGTCAACGGACGCCGTGCGACCCCGGGGCAGCGGCTCGTCGCCGGCGACAAGGTACGCCTGCCGCCGTTCCGGGCGGTACCCGCCGACTCGCCACGCATCGGTACGAATCTGCTCGCCCGGATCGAAGCGCGGATTCTCCATGAGGACGACCGCCTGATCGTCGTCGACAAGCCGGCCGGCATCGCCGTCCACGGCGGCTCGGGTCTCGACTACGGGATGATCGATGTCCTGCGTCGCCTGCGGCCGGACGGCGGGCGCATCGATCTCGTGCATCGGCTCGACCGCGAAACCTCCGGTTGCCTGCTGTTCGCGCGCGACCCCGTGACGCTCCGGCGTCTGCACGCGATCCTGCGCGAAGGGCGCATCGACAAGGCCTATGTCGCACTACTCGCGGGGCACCTGCCGCAGCGGCCGCTCGACTGTCATGCGCCGCTCGCGATGCTGCCGGATCGGCACGGCGAAAAGCACGCGGTCGTCAGCCCCGAGGGCCTCCCCGCACACACCGTGTTCCGCGTCCGTCGTCGCTACGCCATCGCGACGCTCGCGGCCGTGACGCTCGACACCGGCCGTACGCATCAGATCCGCGCGCACGCCGCCCATCTCGGTCATCCGCTTGCCGGCGATGAGCGCTATGGCGATGCCGGATTCAACCGGCGTCTGAAGACACTCGGCCTGAAGCGCCTGTTCCTGCACGCGGAGCGGCTCGAGTTCGAACTCGACCGGCCGCTGTGTTTCACCGCCCGTCTGCCGGACGAACTCGGTGCCGTGCTCGACGCACTCGACCCATCGGCCGAGACCTGATCGGCCTGGCGTGGCACTGCGCAGCGGCGCGGAGTTTTCTCGGGAAAACTGGTTCAGAAACGGCCATCCATGGCCCGCAGAAACTCTGCTCGTGCGGAGTTTCCCTTAGAATCGGCCGCAGCCTATCTCCGGCACGCAGCCGACACAGGGAGCGAGATCTCGGATGAACGATCGAACGGATACCCCGGCCGGCAATTCCTCTGCCGAAGCCGACTGGGAACGTCAGCTTCTCAAGCGCTTCGCCTACGACGTCCTGCGTGAACAGCGCAGCGCACGTCGCTGGAGCATTTTCTTCAAGCTCGCCGTGCTGCTGTACGTGTTCGGCCTGTTCGTCGTGTCCTGGCGCGGTGGCAGTCCCGGTGCGTTCATCGGCGCCGACAAGATCACCGCTGTGGTCGATCTGCAGGGTGTCATCGCACCGGACACGCAGGCGAGCGCCGACGCCATCGTCACCGGCCTGCGCGAGGCGTTCGAAGACAAGCGTACGCGCGGCGTGATTCTGCGCATCAACAGCCCGGGCGGCAGCCCGGTTCAGTCCGGCTACATCAACGACGAGATACACCGGCTCAGAACGAAATACCCGAAAGTGCCGATCTACGCGGTGCTGCAAGACATCTGTGCGTCCGGCGGCTACTACGTCGCCGTCGCGGCCGATGAAATCTACGCCGACAAGGCGACCATCGTCGGCTCGATCGGCGTGCGCATGGACGGTTTCGGCTTCGTCGACGCGATGGAGAAGCTCGGCATCGAACGCCGGCTGCTGACCTCGGGCGAGCACAAGGCATTCCTCGATCCGTTCTCACCGCTGAAACAGGAAGAAGTCGCCCACGTGTCGGGCCTGCTGAAGGAAATCCATCAGCAGTTCATCAACACCGTGAAGCGGGGCCGCGGTCAACGGCTGAAGGACGGCGTCGACTATTTCAACGGGTACGTGTGGAGCGGCGAGCGGGGGCTCGAACTCGGCCTGGTCGATGGCCTGGGCTCGGCGAGCTATGTCGCGCGGGAAATCATCGGCGCCGAAGATCTCGTCGATTTCACGCCCCACGAGAATGTGTTACGGCAGTTCAGCCGCCGTTTCGGGGCCGAACTCACGGCGCTGCTGCGCGAGAAGCTGTCGCTGTCATGGTGACAGCGGCGACACCCCGAAGGCCGCGAGCAGGTCGCACAACGCGATCAACGGCAGGCCGATCAGCGCGCTCGGATCGGGGCTGTCGATGCGTCGGCACAGCGCGATGCCGAGCGCCTCGGCCTTGAACGCACCGGCGCAGTCGAACGCGGGTTCGAGCTCGACATAGCGTTCGATGTCGCTCCGCGTCAGCGCGCGGAACTCGACCGTCGTCGGCACCACCCGTTCCAGGTTGCGTCCGCTCGCGGCATCGTGGACACAGACCGCCGTATCGAAGCGCACTTCGCGTCCGGCCGCCGCGATGAGCTGGGCGATGGCTGCCGCACGTGAGCCCGGCTTGCCGAGGGCCTGCCCGGCGAGGGTGACGGTCTGGTCGCTGCCGATGATCAGGGCCCGCGGATGCGCGGCGGCGAGCGCCGCGGCCTTCGCACGCGCGAGCCGTGTCGCGAGTGCGGCACCGATCTCACCGCTGCCCGGCGTTTCGTCGACTG
>JADZCB010000182.1 GCA_020851775.1 Gammaproteobacteria bacterium | reverse complement strand
CTATCTGAAGAATGCCGGCATCGAATCGCGCCTTCCGACGCTTTCGGGGCTACCCGTTTTGAAGACGAGATTGGAGTCACTCGTCAACGAGCTTGTCGACGGGTCGAACCATACGATATTCATTTAGCGGGGACTGCGTCTGGCGCAGTCCGCATGACGGACACAACCATCCCAGGACATCGCGATGAAATCACGGCGCAAAAGGGAAGCCATGTACGAACAATTCGGCCCGGCTTACGAGCAGGCACGCTACGGCGATCCCTACAAAGAGCTCTATCGCCATATGCGGAATGAAGTCCTGCTCGGGATCGTCAAGTCGGCCGTACGAGCCAGTTCGCCGTGCCGCGTGCTTGAACTGGGATGTGGCACGGGCCTTACGCTGCGCTTTTTGAGTTCGGAACTGAAGAACGTCGAGATCTTCGGAATGGACTTCTCCGACGCGATGCTGAGCCAGGCCAACGAGAAGCGCCGGGCGGACGGCGCGCCGTTTTGTCTTGCGCGCGGTGATACCTTCAAGTTGCCGTTCAGGGATGCGGGCTTCGATGTCGTCTACAGCACCCGTTTCATCCACCAGTTCAGCCACGATGAGAAGCGCAGAATCTTCTCTGAAATCAATCGCGTGCTCGTGCCAGGAGGGGCGTCTGCTACCGAGTTCTATACGCCGCATGGCGCGCTTTCGCGCCGGCTGCGGGGCGTGATGGAGACGCCCGCTCCTCATCAGTGCCCTACGATCTGCGAGATTCGCGATCTGCTCGGACGGAATATCGCCTTGCGTCCGGTCCGCATGATGGGGACACGCGCGATTGCCCGACTCTTCGGTGAAGACGTCCTGCATCAATTGACTTCTCTGACGCGCTTTGCGCCCTTGCGGGTGCTGGCCGAGGAGTACTTCGTCGTCGCCTGCAAGCGCTGAGGATGCTGCACGCGGTTGCGTTGTTTCAGCCAGAGGCCGCTGCTGCGCGCCGCTTCTTCATGCCGCGCAGGATCCACACCCCCACGACCCAGTCGAAACCGATGCAGGCCGGCGCGTACCAGCGCGGCAGCGTGGGATCGACGAGGTCGACGTGGAACGCGTCCCACATGCCGTGGACGACGTAGCCCGCCGCGAGCGAGGCGGCGCTGCCGACGAGCCCGGCGATGGCGAGCGCGGCGACACCGAGCGACGCGAGCAGTTCGAGCACGGCACCTGGCACGCCGCGCGTGAGCGCCGGGCCGACGTAGACGGCGGCGACATAGACGAGCGTCGCGGCGTAGATCGCGCGCGCATGACGCGGCCAGCGGCGCTCGACGCCGGCGCAGTACGCGACGCCGGCGATGGCACCGAGACCGAGGGCGAAACCGAAGTTCACGTCGTGGCGGGCGGATGGCCGCGGCTGTCGTGGGTTGCGGAAGATCTGGGGGACATCGAAGAATGCTCCTGTAGAAGGCTCAGACGAAGATCGCGACGAGGCTGCCGAGACCTTCGATCGTCGCCTCGAAGCGCGCCGGGCCCGTGACGGCGACCATCGGCCCGAGCGCCCCGGTCAGTACGATGTCGCCGGCGAGCAGCGGGCGGCCGCAGCGGACCATCATGTCGGCGAGCCACGCCGTCGCCGTCAGCGGGCTGCCGAGACAGTCGCGGCCGCTGCCACTGGAGACCAGCGCCGTGTCGCGGCTCATGCGCATCGCGCAGGCGGTGACGTCGACGTCGGTGATCCGCCGAGGTGTGCTGCCGAGGACGAACAGCCCGCTCGAGGCGTTGTCGGCGACGGTGTCGACGAAGCGGATGTCCCAGCGCGCGATGCGGCTGTCGACGATCTCGATCGCCGGCAGCACGCAGTCCGTCGCCCGGATCACGTCGGCATAGGTGTGTTGCGCGTGGGTCAGATCGCGACCGAGCACCAGCGCGATCTCGGCTTCGACTTTCGGCTGGATCAAGCGCGAGCACTCGACCGGCTCGGCGTCGCCGATGGCCATGTCGGCGAACAGCATGCCGTAATCGGGGCGATCGACGCCGAGCTGCTGCTGGACGGCGAGCGAGGTCAGGCCGATCTTGCGCCCGACGAGGCGCCTGCCGGCAGCGAGCGCGGCGCCCGTATTCGACTCCTGGATGGCATACGCGAGATCACCGTCGAGACCGGGCACGCGATCGCGCAATGGCGCCACGGGCGAGCGGGTCGCTGCGGCCGTGGCGAGAGACTGCGCGAGGTCGGTGATCGCGCGGGCATCGAGGGTCAAGTGCACTCTCCAGCGGCCGGGAGGAAACGAACGGCCGCCGCGCGATGATAGCGGAACCCGGCGGGCCATGAGCCCGCCGCGGCGACCGCCCGTGGCGCGCGCGGCGAGCGCGTGTCACGGGGCGGCCCATCCGTGCTCAGCGTCGGAAGTGCGGCATCACCTCGTTGGCGAAGAGCGTCATGCAGGCCTCGGCCTTCTTCGGATCCATGCCGGCGAGTTGCATCCACATGACGAGGTGCGTCACCCGGCTTTCGCGCTGGTAGCGCTCGATCTCGGCGATCGCGTCGTCCGGCGTGCCGACGATCAGCGGCGCCTCGAAGAAACTCAGATCCTTGGTGTGGCGCAACTGCTCCGGTGACGGCATCGTCGACACCGACATCGTTTCCTGGAACCACGCGACGTCGGCGGCCTCTTTCAGCCATTTGTCGTACGCCGACATCATGTAGTGCGCATGATGCTGCGCGTCGTCCCAGGCCTGGTCGCGCGTCGGTGCCACGTACACGAGTCGTAGCTGCGACACACCGAAATCGGCGGGATTCTTGCCTTCTTTTTTCAGCGCGTCGTCGAAATAGCGTTGCAGGTTCTCGCCGCCGGTGCCGGCGACGTGACAGTTGAAGCGGGCGGCCCGCGCCGCGGCGCGCTTGCTCATCGCTGCGACCCACAGCGGCGGATGCGGTTGCTGGACGGGTTTTGGCATCAGGGTGACGTTTTCGAGCTGATAGTGTTCACCCGAAAACGAGAACGTGTCTTCCGTCCACGCCCGGTAGATGATCTCCAGCGCCTCGTCCATGCGGCTCGCGCGTTCCTCGCGCGGGATGCCGAAGCCCTTGAACTCCGGTACGCGATAACCGAGCGCGAGCCCCAGGTCGAAACGCCCGTTCGACAGGATATCGACCGTCGCCGCGTCCTCGGCAACCTGCACCGGATGCTTGCCGAGCGGCAGCAGCAGCATGTCGGTGCCGATGCGGATCTTCTTGGTCCGCTGTGCCAGCGCACCGGCAATGGTGAACAGCGACGGCGACCAGCCGTCTTCACAGAAATGGTGCTCGGACAGCCAGATTTCGTCGTAGCCGAGCGCTTCGGCGAGTTCCGCCTGCTGCATCTGGGACTCGTAGAACTCGGGCCACGGCATACGCCAGGCCGGCGGATTGCGGAACGGAAAGAACAGACCGAAGTTGATACTCACGGGAACCTCCTGCATGAGGGCCACACCAAGTGGCCTTTGCTGCACCATGAACACGCACGGGCACCCGGGCTGGCGACGGGTCACCAGCGGGGCCCAGTGCACCCTGACGTGAATGAAGGGTAGCCCGTACCCGTCGCGCCGACTTGTCCGAGCGTGCGCCACGCTTGGATCAGCGTGCGCCGGCCTGCGCGTTGACGCGATTTTGCGGTCGGCGTAGCGTGAAATTGGCCGCTCGTGGCTGGATTCAGGTCATGCGACAACAATATTCGGTGCACGAATATCAGGGGGATGCTCGTACCTGGGGGCAGATCCTCTACGACGTCTACAAACCGCAGGCATCGACGGTGCTGGACCCGCGGCAGCTCTCGGGCCGCATCCGCCAGTGGCAGTTCGGCCAGGTCGAGGTGTCGGACTACGAATGCTGTCCGATGCGGTTTCTGCGCGAAGCCCGCCACGTCGGGCCGGGCTGTGAAGATCACTACTTCATCTCGATGCCCTACCTGCCGGGTTGCGCGATGAACCTCACGCAGGAAGGCCGCACGGCCCACTGCACGCCGGGCCACATGATCCTGCAGCACACCGCGCGCCCGTCCGAACTGATGCATCCGACGGTGGGCGCGATCATCCTGCGCGTGTCGGGGCCCGCGCTGCGCGAGCGCTTTCGCAACACCCTGGACTGTCTCGGCGTGGCGCTGCCGGCGGCGGGCTCCGCCGGGGCGCTGGTCTCCTCGCTCGCGACTTCGCTGGTCGCCAACGCCCCGACGCTCGAACCCGCGGTCAAGCAGGCGGCGGGCGAGTCACTGATCGATCTCCTCGCGATTGCGCTGGAAGCGGCGGCCGGCGACCTGCCGCGCAGCGGCCATGCGGTGCGTGCCGCCCATCGCGCGCGCGCGCTGGGGCACATCCGGCGGCATTTTCGGGATCCCGAGCTCGCCCCCGCGCCGGTCGCCACCGCGTGCGGCATTTCGGTCGGCTATCTGCACGAGCTGTTCCGCGACAGCGGGATGAGCGTGTGGGAGACGATCGTGGAGACGCGGCTGCTGGCGGCGCAGCGCATGCTCCGCGAACCCGTCGGCGCACCGAAATCGGTGTCGGAAATCGCGTTCTATTGCGGCTTCGGCGATGTCGCGCACTTCTCGCGCCGCTTCAGCCGGCGCTTCGGCGCGCCGCCGCGGCAGTTCCGCGATCGGGCACCCTGAACGCGGCCGTACCGGCGTGAGATCGGCGACTTCTCAAGCAGGGATCAACACGCCCTTGCCCATGGTCTGGTTGTCGAAGAGTCGGTAAGCCTCCACGGCTTCTTCCAGCGGCCATGCGTGTGTGAAGAGACTGTCGACATCGATCTTTCTCGAGGCAACGAACCGGGCGCACTCGGCCTGGCCGTTGCGGCTGAAGGTCCAGCTTCCGCTGAGCGTCATCTGCTTGCGGATCATCTCATTGCTGACATCGATGCTGACCATGCCGCCTTCACCCAGAAATACGACGCGGCCCCACTTGCCGGTCGCGCGGATCGCGTGTGAGCGGGCGTCCTCCAGGCCGGTGCAATCCATCGCGCAATCCACGCCGAAACCCCCGGTCTCGTGCAGGATGGCAGCGACGACGTCGTCCTTCGCCGCATCGATTCGCACATCTGCGCCGAAGCCGGCCGAGCGTTCCAGGCGCGTAGTGTTGACGTCGATTGCGATCACGCGGGCGCCCATGGCGGCCGCGAGCTGGGTTCCGCTCAAGCCGACCGGACCCTGGCCGAAGATGGCGATCGTATCGCTGCCGCGAAGGGCGAGGCGCTCGAGTCCGCCCCATGCCGTCCCGGTCCCGCAGGAAATGGCGGCGCCCGCCTTGAACGAGAGCGCTTCAGGGAGGGCAATCAGGGAGTCCACCGGCACCTTCATGTAGCGCGCGTGCGCGCCGTCGCCGTTTGCGCCGAACGTGATCGAGCCGTCGTCGCACATCTGGGTCCAGCCGGTTCGGCACTGCCGGCAGCATCCGCAGCCCGCGTAGTGGTGACACATCACCCGCGTACCCACGCGGGCGAGCTTGCCGACGACACCAGGCCCGCACTCGGCAACCACGCCGCAGGGTTCGTGCCCGGCGATGACGGGCGCCGCTGATTTCCTGCCGAGGCCGATCGAGTCGGCGCCACCGGCGGAGCGGTAATACTTCAGATCGCTTCCGCACATGCCGGAGGCCTTGATCTCCAGTACGACCTCACCGGGCCCGGGTGTCGGATCGGGTACCTCCCGGATTTCGATCTGGCGATTGCCGAGGAAGTAAACGGCTTTCATACAAGCTCCTTGTCGCAGTCAATCCGACAGGCTTGTTGCGAACGATGTCACTTCAGAGCATCAGATCGGCCAGCGACTTCATGTCCTCGACCCGGAGATCCGGCTGATACGGCGTGCCGCCGAACGGGCGACTGCGACGGTCGATGAACGCGCTGTACATGCCGGCGGCTTTGGCGCCGAGGCAGTCGAAGGCATGGTTCGCGACGAAGAGCACTTCGTCCATGCGCACTTGCATGAGCTCGGCGGCCTTGGTGTACGTCGCGACGTGCGGCTTGAAGGAGTTGGCTTCGGCGACCGAGATGACCGCGTCGAACGGGATCCGGTGGTACTGCTTCGCAGCCTCCAGCATGTCGGGATCGCCGTTGGAGAGCACCACGATTTTGTACCTGGTCTGCATCCGGGCCAAGGCGGCCGGCACGTCCGGAAAGCAGGTCAGCCTCTCGATGCAGCCCACGAGGTAGCGCACTTCGTCCTGCGTGTACTCGATACCGGCCCGGTCCATCGTGTAGGCGACCGCGCGATGCCCGATCTCCCGGTACGGCGTGTGCGCTTTGTGCAGAAGCGCATCGATCATCGAGTTTTCGAAATGGGTACGGCGCCACCAGGTGACGAAGGAGTTCGGATTGCCCGTCCAGCCCTTCTCCTTGAGGAAGGGGGTCGCGATTTCGGTCAGCCCTTTCTGCATGTCCACGACGGTGCCGTACTGGTCGAACATCACGACCTTGATCTTCGTCTTCAATTCTTCTGCGCTGGCCATCTCTGTCTCCGGTCCG
>JADZCB010000181.1 GCA_020851775.1 Gammaproteobacteria bacterium | reverse complement strand
TTGACGGCGACGAGGCGCGAGACGCCCGGTTCGTGCATCGTGACCCCGACGAGCTGCTCGGCAATCTCCATCGTGATCTTGTTGTGTGTCACGAACAGGAACTGCACGTGCGCCGACATCTGGCGCAGCATGTCGGTCAGGCGCACGACGTTGGCATCGTCGAGCGGCGCGTCGACTTCGTCGAGCAGACAGAACGGCGCGGGGTTCAGTTCGAACAGCGCGAACACGAAGGCCAACGCGGTCATCGCCTTTTCGCCGCCGGAGAGGAGATGGATCGTGCTGTTGCGCTTGCCCGGCGGGCGCGCCATCACCGTCACGCCGGTCTCGAGCAGATCCTCACCGGTCAGCTCGAGATACGCGTGTCCGCCGCCGACCAGCAACGGGAACAGGCGCTGCAGGCCGGCATTGACCTGATCGAACGTCTCCTTGAAGCGCGTGCGCGTTTCCTTGTCGATCTTGCGCATCGCATCGTCGAGCGTCGCGAGGGCCTGCGTCAGATCGTTGAACTGGCTGTCGAGATAGGTCTTGCGCTCGGTGAGCTGCGCGAACTCGTCGATCGCCGCCAGGTTGATCGGACCGAGGCGCGTGATCCGCGCCTGGATCTGCTCGAGCTTCTCGCGCCACAGCGTTTCGTCGGCGTCGGGCGTGAGTTCGGCGAGAATGCTCTCGAGACCATGACCGCCTTGTTTGAGGCGTTCCTCCTGTTCCTGCGCCCGTACCTGCAGCGCGCGGTCGTCGAGACGCGCCTGCTCCAGTGCGCGCTGGCGCTCGGTCGCCGCCTTTTCCGCCCGCGCGCGCTGTTCCTCCTGACCCCGGCTCTGCTGTTCGAACTGATCGAGGCTCGCGCGCGCCTGTTTCAGTGCCGTCTCGCTCTCGACGCGGGCCGCGAGCGCCGCATCGAGCTCGATCTTCAGTCCCGCCTGGGGTTCGAGCGCGCTCGCGACGCCGGCGTCGAGTTCGATGCAGCGCGTGCCGAGTTCGTCACCGAGGCGGCTGTTGCGCCCTATCGCCAGCGTCAAGGACTGCTGCGTCGATTTCAGGCTCTCGATCTTCAACGCGAACTCGTGGCGCTCGTCGCGTGCCCGGCGCCATGCCACACGCGCGTCCTCGAGCGCCTGCTGCACGTCCCGGCGTTGCGTGTGCAATTCTTCGCGGCGGGCGGCGAGCGCCTGGAGATGTTCACGCAGCGCGCCGACATGCTCGGTCAGCGCGCTCAGTTGCGACGCTTCGTCGCTGGCGCGACGCGTCAGTTCGTCGACCTGCTGACCGATCGACTGCAGACGGTTGCGAACCTGCTGCAGTTCGCCCTCGTGGCGCGTCGCCTTGCTTTTCATGTCCGCGGCTTCGGCGACGCGCTGGTTGATCGCCGTCGACAGTTCGGCGACGCGGCGCTCGACGTTCTGCGCTTCTTCCTGTGTCTGGCGCTGTGACGCTTCCAGTTCCGCGGTGCTCGTGCTCGCGGCGTCGAGCGCGGCACGCAGCTGCTCGAGCTGGCGTTCGCGCGCGAGCACGCCGTCTTCCGGCCGCCGCCGCCCGGGCACCTGCACCCAATTCGGCCCCAGCCACACGCCGTCGGGAGTGACGATCGATTCGTGGGCGGCGAGCAGGCTGCGCGCTGCCTGCGCCGCGGCGACGTCCGCGGCGACGAAGACGCCGGCGAGCAGTCCGTCGAGGGCGACGCGGCCGGAGATCTTGTCGACGAGGCGTGCGAGTCCGTGTGCCGCCGACGGCGTCGCGGCGGTCACGGCCAGATCGGCATCGACGGCGACGACGTTCGCAGTCGGTGCCGAGCCGGCACCGGCAGCGAGCAGACGCGTATCGGTCCCGCTGCCGCACAGCGCGGCGATACGTCCGGCGAGCGCGGTCTCGGCAGCCCGCTCCCAGCCCGCTTCGATGCTCAGGGCTTCGGCGAGCGCGCGCTCGCCGGCGAGTCCGCGGGCGCCGAACCATTCCTTCAGGGCCTGCTGATCGCGACCCAGCGCGGCTTCCTGCAAGGCTTTCAGTGAGGCGTGCTTACCGCGCTGTTCCTGCCATTCGGCGCGCGCCGCCGATAACTGCTGACCGATCTGCTGAACGCGCGTGCGGGTGTCCTGCAGCGTCGCGCGCGCCTGTTCCTGCTCGCTGCGCAGTGCGGCGAGCGCTTCTTCATGGCTGCGGAAGTTCGTGAGCTGCGTCTGCAACCGGGTTTCGAGCGCGCCGGGATCGAGGGTCTGGCGTTCCGCCTGCAGCGTCGACAGGCGGGCTTCCGCTTCCTGCCGGTTGCGCGTCAGCATTTCGATGCGGACCTGCTCGGCATGCTCGGCGCGCGATGCTTCGGTGAACTGCTGGTTGAAGGCGTCCCAGGCCTGCTGCCATTCGTCGGCCGCCTGCTCGGCGCGTTTGAGCGTCTCGGCATGGACTTCTTCGGCGCCGGTGCGCGCTTCGAAATCCGGCACCAGCGTCGCGATCTCGGCCTCGATCGCGGCCTGGCGCGTGGTGTCGGCGCCGAGTACCTGCAGTGCTTCGTCGCGGCTGTGTCGCGCCCGTTCGAGTTCCCGCGACAGCGCCTGGTGGCGTTCCTGGTTGTGCGCGA
Organism: Gammaproteobacteria bacterium; assembly: GCA_020851775.1. GTDB lineage: Bacteria > Pseudomonadota > Gammaproteobacteria. The sequence goes on along the minus strand of JADZCB010000181.1, from coordinate 4,168 downwards.
GCGTCTGCTCGAGCCGCGAGATTTCGCCGCTGCGTGCGTAGAACTCGCTCTGGCGCTCGTTGAGGATCGCCGTCAGTTTCCCCTGCTCCGCGCGCAGTTCGATCTGGGCGGCCTCGATATGCCGCAGCTCGCCGCGCGTGGCCTCGAGTTCGTTCTCGCGCGCCACGATGAGCTGGTGCTGGGCCTGGCGCTGGCCGTCGATTTCCCGCCAGCGGATCGCGAGCGCTTCGGCCTCGAGCTGGCGCTGTTCCTGCTTCAGCGCCTGGTATTTTTCGGCGGCCTTGGCCTGACGTTGCAGATGTGCGATCTGCTTCGTGAGCTCTTCGCGGATGTCGTTGACGCGCTCGAGGTTCTCGTTGGTGTGACGGATGCGGGTCTCGGTCTCGCGGCGGCGTTCCTTGTAGCGCGAAATACCGGCGGCCTCTTCGAGGAAGCTGCGCAATTCGTCGGGCTTCGCCTCGACCACGCGCGAGATCATGCCCTGCTCGATCACCGAATAGCCGCCGCGCGCGCCGAGTCCGGTGCCGAGGAAGACATCGGTGATGTCCTTGCGCCGGCACCGCGTGCCGTTCAGGTAATAGTTCGACTGTCCGTCACGGCCGACGGTCCGCTTGATCGAGATTTCGGCGAAGCTCGCATACTGACCGCCAATCGCGCCGTCGGCATTGTCGAATACGAGTTCCACCGCGGCCTGGCCGACGGGCTTGCGCGAAGTCGAGCCGCTGAAGATCACGTCCGCCATCGACTCCCCGCGGAGCTGTTTCGCGGAGGATTCGCCCATCACCCACAGCAGCGCGTCGATGATGTTCGACTTGCCGCAGCCGTTGGGGCCGACGATGCCGGTCAGGTTGCCGGGCAAATGGAGCGTGGTCGGGTCGACAAAGGATTTGAAGCCCGCAATCTTGATTCTGGCGATGCGCATGGCGGCGAAGCATACCGGACGTGCCCTGGGCGCACAATCGAGCGGCGGCGATTCGCGCGCCGTAAGCGGCTATTTTTAAAGCTGTTTTGCTCGTCCTTCCGCGTGCCCCAGGGCCCGGATCAGGTGCCGGTGTCGACCAGCGCGGCCGTCGTGGCGACATACTCGAGCGGCACGCGCTTCACGTTGCACAACAGTTCGTAGCTCAGCATGCCGGCCCGCTGCGCGACTTCGGCGACCGCGACCGCGGGCCCCCATAATTCGACCCGGCTGCCGATGCCGGCGGCGGGCAGCTCGCTGAGATCGATCGCGAGCATGTCCATCGACACGCGGCCGAGCACGCGGGTCGGTCGTCCGTCGACGGCGACCGGCGTGCCGGTCCCGGCGCGTGCCGGGTAGCCATCGCCATAGCCGATGGCGACCAGGCCGACGCGCAGCGCACGCTCGGCGACGAAATTCCCGCCGTACCCCATCGCTTCTCCCGGCGCGAGCACGCGTTCGGCGAACACCGCGCTCGTCAGGGTCATCACGGGACGCAGGTCGAGGCGCGAGGTGCCCGTCGGATCGACGCCGTAGAGCATGATCCCGGGTCGGGCCCAGTCGCGGCGTGCCGCCGGCCAGGCCAGCAGTCCGGCGGAGTTCGCGAGACTGCGCGGCCCGGGCAGGTCGATCGTTGCCGCATCGAACACCGCGAGCTGTGCCTCGGTCGCGTCACGTGCCGAGGCGTCGGTGACGTCGTCGGCACGCGCGAAATGACTCATCAGCGTGATCGACGCGATGCGGCCGCTCGCCAGCAGGCGCGCATGAACGCGCGCCGCGTCGCCGGCCGCGACGCCGACGCGATGCATGCCGCTGTCGATCTTCAGCCACACGTGGAGACGGGCGCACGCGATCGGGGCGCGCTCGATCAGCCGCACCTGCTCGTCGTGATGGACGACGAGCCAGAGGCCGAGTTGCGCCGCACGCTCGAGTTCGCCGCCGGAGAAGACGCCTTCGAGCACGAGGATCGGCGCGCGCACGCCAGCCGCACGGAGTTCCTCGGCCTCGGCGACGAACGCGACCGCCAGCGCATCCGCGACGGGCTCGAGCGCGCGGGCGCAGGCGACGGCGCCGTGACCGTACGCGTTCGCCTTCAGCACGGCGAGCGCCCGCCCGCCGTGCAGGCGTCGTGCCGCGAGATAGTTGTGGCACAGGGCGTCGAGATCGATGCGGGCGAGCGCCGGCCGGTTCATGCGGTCGCTTCCGCCGGCTGCCGGGCCGGTGTCGATGTCGGGCTGCCGGGTGCATAGCGCTCGAGGCCCAGGCCGTCGACGTCGATCGCGGGACGGCGGCCGGTGATCAGATCGGCGAGGATCTGGCCGGAACCGCAGGCCATGGTCCAGCCGAGCGTGCCGTGGCCGGTGTTCAGGAAGAGATTGCGGTAGCGCGTCGCGCCGAGGATCGGCGTGCCGTCCGGTGTCATCGGCCGCAAGCCGGTCCAGAACTCGGCGGCCGGCAGATCGCCACCCGGGAACAATTCCCCCGCAACCATCTCGAGCGTCGCGCGACGGCGCGGATTCAGGCGCAGATCATAGCCCGCGACTTCGGCCATGCCGCCGACACGGATGCGCTGATCGAAGCGGGTCAGCGCGATCTTGTAAGTCTCGTCGAGCACCGTCGACACCGGCGCGAGGCGTTCATCGCGCAGCGGCACCGTCAGCGAATAGCCCTTGACCGGGTAGACCGGCAGATTGAGGCCGAGCGGCAACAGCAAGTCGCGCGTGAAGCTGCCGCAGGCGAGCACGTAACGATCGGCGTGCAGGATTTCGCCGTCTCCGGTCGCGACTTCGATGCCGTGCACGGCGTCGACGCCATGCCGCAACCGTTGCACCGAGACGCCGTACCGGAACTCGACGCCGAGCGTGCGCGCCAGCGCCGCGAGCCGCGTCGTGAAGAGCTGACAGTCACCGGTTTCGTCGTTCGGCAGCCGCAGGCCGCCGGTCAACGTCGCCGCCGTCGCGGCGAGCGCGGGCTCGACGCGCGCGAGTCCGGCACGGTCGAGCACCTCGAACGGCACACCGCATTCGCGCAGCACTTCGGTGTCGCGCACGACGGCGTCGATCTGGGCCTGGGTGCGGAAGATCTGCAGCGTGCCACCGGTGCGCTGCTCGTAGGCGAGATCGGTCTGTTCGCGCAACAGGCGCAGGCAGTGCCGGCTGTACTCGGCGACCCGCATCATGCGTTCCTTGTTGATCGCATAGCGGCGCGCCGTGCAGTTGCGCAGCATCGCGGCCATCCACTGGAGCTGGAACAGGCTGCCGTCGGCGCGGATCGCGAGCGGCGCATGGCGCTGGCACAGCCACTTCACGGCTTTCAGCGGAATGCCGGGTGCGGCCCACGGCGTCGAATAGCCCGGCGAGATCTGGCCGGCGTTCGCGAAGCTCGTTTCGAGCGCAGGCCCCGGCTGACGATCGACGACCGTGACCTCGGCTCCGGCGCGCGCCAGGTAATAGGCGGTCGTGATCCCGATCACGCCGCTGCCCAGGACGATGACTTTCATGTGGTCCTCGCAAATGGCAACCGATGCGCACAGATTAATTGACTATTACCAGAGAATTTTGCTGAAGTGAGGCCGATGAACGGCAAATATGCCCTTTCAATCCCTGCCATGGGCGGAGGCCGCCGCAGAAATGACTGAGCTCGACCGCAATGACCGACGGATTCTCGATCTGCTGCAGCGTCAGGGGCGGATTTCGATGACCGAACTCGGCGAGCGCATCGGCCTGTCGACCTCGCCGTGCGCCGAACGCGTCAAGCGCCTGGAACGCAAAGGCGTGATCACCGGCTATCACGCCCGCGTCAATCCGGCGCTGCTCGGCAAGGGTGTTCTCGTGTTCGTCGAAATCACGCTCGCGCAGAAGTCGGGTGAGGTGTTCGAGCGTGCGCGTCGCGAGTTGCTGGCGATGCCGGAAGTGATGGAATGTCACCTCGTCGCCGGCAACTTCGATTACCTGGTAAAGGCCCGTCTGCGCGACATGTCGGAATACCGTGGCCTGCTCGGCGCGATCCTCGCGAAGCTCGCGGTACCGGCGCAGTCGCACAGCTACGTCGTGATGGAAGAAGTCAAGGAATCCAACTTCATCGCCGTCGACGGCGCGTGAGCGCGGGCCACGTGGCGCGTTGACTGGCCGCGGTCGGCGTGTACCATCGCGAGCCCGCAGCGTCTTTCGGACTTTTGCCGATGTCGACCCAGCCACAACGTCATCTCGA
>JADZCB010000180.1 GCA_020851775.1 Gammaproteobacteria bacterium | reverse complement strand
GAACTCGCGGTGGAACTGAGCCGGTACGGCGGGCAGCGCCTGTTCTCGATGCTCGCGACCAGCATGGCGGTCAACAGCGTGCTCGCCATCGGCAAGGGCGAGCACAGCGACAATCCGCTCGTGCGCGTGCATTCGAGCTGCCTGACGGGCGACGTCTTCGGCTCGCAGCGCTGCGAATGCGGTCCGCAGTTCGTCTCGGCGCTCGAGCGCATCGCCGGGGATCCGCACGGCGGCATGCTGATCTACATGTCCGGTCACGAAGGACGCGGCATCGGCCTGTGGGCGAAGGCGGCGACCTATCTGCTGCAGGATGCCGGCGAGAACACCTACGAGGCGAACCGGTCGCTCGGTCTGCCCGACGATTCACGCGACTTCAGCGACGCCGCGGCGCTGCTCCACCATTTCGTGCGCGGCCGGCCGTTCCGGCTGCTGACGAACAATCCGAAAAAGATTGCCGATCTCAATGCACTCGGTCTCGAGAACATCACGGCCGTGCGCCACGTCACCGGCGTCAATCCGTGGAACACGCGCTATCTCGCCGCCAAGCGCGATTGGGGCCACGCGTTGTCGGACACCGATCTGGACGGGTCGAAAGACTGAGCCGGACACCTCGGCGACGACGGTGCGGCCTGCGCCGCCCGGGCGTCATCCCGGCGGCGGGCCGCGCATCGACTCGATACGGTAGACTGCCGGGATGTCCGTCACGTCGCGCCGGCTGCGCGCATGAAGCACCCTTTCGTCGTCGGTCTCGCCGCCGCGTTGTTCGCCGTCATCCTGTGGGGAATACAGCTTCCGATCGCGAAGGACGCGTTCGCGATCCTCGATCCGTTCTTTCTGACGGCGAGCCGCTACGTCATTGCGACGCTGTGTCTCGGCGTCGTTCTCGTCTGGCGCGAGGGCGTGGCGGCCCTGCGTTACGACGGCTGGCTGTGCCATGCAAGCGCGCTCGGCACCGTCGGCATGTGCGCATCACCGATGCTCGTCTTCCTCGGCATGTCGATGTCGCGGGCCGAACACGCCGTCGTGATCGTCGCGATGCAGCCCGCCATCACCGCGTTCGTGCTGTGGGCGACACAACGCAGACGCCCCGCGGCGGTGACGCTCGGCTGTCTCGTCGTCGCCTTCGTCGGCGTCGTGCTCGTCGTGACCAAGGGCAGCCCGACGCTCGGCGCGTCGCCGCGTGAGCTGTTCGGTGACTTTCTCGTGCTGTGCGGCGCCGCCTGCTGGGTCTACTACACGATCGGCACGGTGCGCATACGCGGCTGGTCGACATGGCGCATCACGGTGCTGACGATGGCGCCCGGTGCCGTCGCCTGCAGCGTGGTGAATGCCGCGCTGATGCTCCACGGCACGACGCACTGGCCGACGCCGGCTGCGCTCGCCGCCGTCGCCGTCGAAATCGCCTACCTGACTTTCGGTGGTGTATTGACGGCGATGCTGGCATGGAATTTCGGCGTGCGGCGCATCGGCGCGCTGAACGCCTCGCTGCTGATCAACTTCATGCCGGTGGCAACGTTCGGCTATCGCGTGGTGCAGGGGCAGCGCTTCCTGCCGATCGAGATCACCGGTGCACTGCTCGTCGTCGCCGCCCTGGTCGCGAACAATCTCTATCTGCGAGCGCTGTCGCTGCGCGCGCCGGCCGCCGCCTGAGAAACCCGACGCGCCTCGACGCGTGGGCAGGTCGTCGTACGTGTGGTGTCGCGGGAGGTTCCCTAAGTGGATGACACCCGCGATAATGCCGCCCGGTGGCCCTGCCGGTCCCCTCGCGACGCAAGACTGTGAACCCCGTCAGGTCCGGAAGGAAGCAGCGGTAATGGTGACTGCGGGTGCCGGGGTGTGGCTGACAGGGCCACCACTCGATTCCGTCTCCAGCCGCGCGTCTCGCGGCATCAGCACCCGGATCCCCGCGCAAGCAATGAACTACCAGGTCCTGGCTCGCAAGTGGCGCCCGCGCGATTTCACCGAGGTGGTGGGGCAAGACCACGTGCTGCGCGCGCTCGTCAACGCGCTGGATTCGGGACGTCTGCATCACGCCTATCTGTTTTCCGGCACGCGCGGTGTCGGCAAGACGACACTCGCGCGGATCTTCGCGAAGTCGCTGAACTGCGAACACGGCGTCACCAGCCGGCCGTGCGGTGCCTGCAGCGCCTGTCGCGAAGTCGACGAAGGGCGTTTCGTCGATCTGATCGAAGTCGACGCCGCGTCGCGCACCAAGGTCGACGAGACGCGCGAACTGCTCGACAACGTGCAGTACGCGCCGAGTCGCGGCCGTTACAAGGTGTACCTCATCGACGAGGTGCACATGTTCTCTAACCATTCGTTCAACGCGCTGTTGAAGACCCTCGAGGAGCCACCACCGCACGTCAAGTTCCTGCTCGCGACGACCGATCCGAAGCGTCTGCCGATCACGATCCTCTCGCGCTGCCTGCAGTTCAATCTGAAGCGCCTCGGCGTCGAGCAGATCGAAGGCCAGCTTGCACACATCCTCGACGCCGAAGGCCTGGCCCGCGAACCGGGCGCCCTGCGGCTCATCGCGACGGCCGCCGACGGCAGCATGCGTGACGCGCTGTCGCTGCTCGATCAGGCGCTCGCGTTCGGTGCCGGCACGCTCGCCGAACACGATGTCGCCAGCATGCTCGGCACGCTCGGCGCCGATCAGGTGCTGTCGCTCGTCGAAACGCTCGCCGCGGGCGACGGCGCGCGACTGATCGCCAGGGCGCGTGAATTGGCGACCCTCGCGCCGGATTTCGCGCAGGTGCTCGGCGAAATGTTGTCGCTGCTGCGTCGGGTCGCCGTGGTGCAGACCCTCGGCGCGGACGCCGCGACGGTGGAAGACGATGCGGCGATCACGCGGCTGGCTGCCGCGATGACGCCGGAGGACTGTCAGCTCTATTACCAGCTCGGTCTCCTCGCCCGCCGCGATCTGCCCCTCGCCCCCGAACCGCAGACCGGCTTCGAAATGGCGCTGTTGCGCATGCTCGCGTTCCGGCCGCT
>JADZCB010000179.1 GCA_020851775.1 Gammaproteobacteria bacterium | reverse complement strand
GGAGTTCCTTCAGACCGGTCCGACGGAGTAGATCACGCCATGAACCAACGCCTCCTGGTCGTCGACGACGACGACGAGCTGCGCTCCTTGCTTCAGACCTATCTCGGCGAACAGGGCTTCACCGTGAAAACGGTCGCCGACGGCGCCGCGATGCGCGCAGAGATGGCCGCCGGCAGTTTCGACCTCGTCATCCTCGACGTCATGCTGCCGGGCGAGGACGGACTTGCGCTCTGTCGCGAGCTGCGGGCGAAGTCGCGCATCCCCATCCTCATGCTGACGGCGCGCGGCGACGAGCTCGATCGCATCATCGGCCTCGAGATGGGCGCCGACGACTATCTGCCCAAGCCCTTTCACCCGCGCGAGCTGCTCGCCCGCATCCGCAGCATCCTGCGCCGCGTGCAGGAGCTTGCCGGCGAAGGTCCGGCGCGCGAGCTGCACTTCAACGGCTGGACGCTCGACCTGGGCGCGCGTCATCTCGTCGGCGCCGACGGCGTGGCGGTGCCGCTCTCCAGCGGCGAGTTCCGCTTGTTGCAGGCGCTCGCCGAGAATGCCAATCGCGTGATGTCGCGCGATCGGTTGATGGATGTGCTCTCGGGGCGCGAGGCCGGCCCCTTCGATCGCAGCGTCGACGTGATGATCAGCCGCTTGCGCCGCCGGCTCGGCGACGATGGCCGCGAGCCCGAGATCATCAAGACCGTGCGCAACGAAGGCTATCTCTTCGCGGCGAAGGTGGAGCGCAAGGGCGGATGAAGCTCACACTGCTGCCGCGCTCGCTGTTCGGGCAACTGCTGCTCGCCTTGCTCGCGGGCCTGCTTGCCGCACAACTCGTCGGCGCCTGGCTCATGATCGACGACCGCGTGCGACTCGCGGGCCGCGTGATGGGCGGTTACGCGGCGCAGCGCATCGCGGGCATCGTGTCGCTGCTCGACGAAGCCGCGCCGGCCGAGCGCGCACGCCTGGTGCAGGCGTTGAGCGTGCCGCCGACCCGCATCATCCTCGACGAACCCTGGCGGGATGCCGGGCAGGCGGATGCCGAGGACGCGCACGCGTTCGCGGAGTACCTGCGGCAGGCGCTCGGGCAGCCGCGCGAGCTCCAGGTGGTATCCGTCGTGGTAGCGCGCGATGGCCGGCCGCGCGAAGAACGCGACAAGATGAGGCCGCCGTTCGCAGGCGGCGGCCGCGAGTTCGGTCCCGGAGCGATGCGCGACGACGGCCGTCCGCCGCACTTCAAGCGCGGCGCACGCTATCCGTTGCTGCTCGTGGTGGTGCAGATCAAGTTGAACGACGGCGCCGTGGCTACCTTCCGCCATGCGTTGCCGCAGCCGCCGACCGATCGGCCGCTCAAGCTGATCGCGCTGGTCGCCGGCACCGGCATCGTGGTGGCCTTGCTGGCCGGCTGGGCCGTGCGCCGTCTCACGCGTCCCCTGGCCACGCTCGCCGATGCCGCGACCGGACTCGCCCGCAATCTCGATCAGCCCCCGCTGCCCGAATCGGGCCCGGCCGAAGTCGCGCGCGCCGCCCAGGCGTTCAACTCGATGCAGCGTGCCCTCAAGACCTTCGTCGAGACGCGCGCACAGGCGCTGGCCGGCGTCTCGCACGATCTCAGACTGCCGCTGACGCGGGTGCGTCTGCGCCTGGAACGCGTCGCCGATGCGGACGTGAAGCGCAGCATCGAATCGGATCTCGACGAGATGGAACACATGATCGCGGGCACGCTGTCCTACCTGCGCGCCGGCGACGGCTCGGAGTCCGCCGTGCGCACGAACATCAACGCGCTGGTCGAAGGTGTCGCCGAGGACATGGAAGCGCTCGGTGCCACGGTGCGCCTGCACGGCAAGGCCGAGGCGCCGATGAGCGTGCGCCCGCAGGCGCTGCGCCGCTGCCTCGCGAATCTCATGGAGAACGCGCGCCGCTACGGTGGCGACGAGATCGACGTGACGATCGTCGACGCGCGCGATGCCTTGACGGTGCGCATCGAAGATCGCGGTCCCGGCATTCCCGCCGCCGAACGAGAACGCGTGTTCGAGCCTTATGTGCGGCTCGAACAGTCGCGCGCCAAGCACACCGGCGGCACGGGTCTCGGCATGGCGATCGCCCGCGCGATCGCCCGCGGCCACGGCGGAGATGTGACGCTGGCGGATCGCGAGGGCGGGGGACTGCGGGTGGAGGTGATGCTGCCGCGGATGTAGCGATGGTTGCGCTCGTGCAGTCTTGTCAGTACGATCCTTCCGACTTCGATCCGTACCGCTCGACCGGGCGGTGCATCCTTCCGGCGAATCCGCGTATCACCGACGAGCCTCGCCGCCCGCGACGACGGCCTCGTGCCAGAGTGTTGTCGGTCGAATCGGGCCTTGTTCGGCACGTTGAACCGCGCTCGCGTACGCGAAGATCGAGGAGATGTCGAGCATGGGGCCGATCGTTCAAGCAGCGCAGTGTTGATTCATCCGTCTCGTTTCCTTCTGCAGCGAATGCGGGCCGTCGTGCTCGTTGCGATCACGAGCCTCGCGGCTGCGGCCGCGCTGGCCGGACCTGCCATTTCGCGCGAAGCGCTGACCGTCGAGCCCATCCGCCTGCCCGTGCTGCTCGACGACGGCAAGGCGTTCGCGTTGGAAGCGCTGGTGGTGAAGCACGGTATCGCCGGTCGTTTGCCGCTCGCCATCATCACGCATGGTTCTCCACGCGAGTCGGCGGCGCGCCGGCGCATGTCCGCCGGGCACATGTCGTTCCAGGCCGAGGAGCTCGCGCGCCGCGGCTATATCGCCGTCGTCGTGATGCGCCGAGGCTATGGCGCTTCGGAAGGCGTGTGGGCGGAGTCGTCGGGGCGCTGTGATGCGGCCGATCATGAGCGGGCGGCGCGCGAAAGCGCGCGCGATCTGCGAGCGGCGTTGCGCAGCCTGGCGACTTGGCCCATGGTGGATGCGAGCCGCGTGATCGTCATCGGCCAGTCCGCCGGCGGCATCGGCACGGTGGCGCTCGCAGCCGATCCGCCGAAGGGTTTGAAGGCGGCGATCAACTTCGCGGGCGGACGCGGTTCGCGCGGTCCCAATGATGTGTGCAGCGAAGACCGGCTGGTGCAGGCCTATGCCGCGCTCGGCAAGACGGCGCGCATCCCCAGTCTGTGGATCTACACGGAGAACGACTCGTACTTCGGACCGGATCTCGCCAAGCGCATGTTCACGGCATACAGCAGCCAGGGCGGTACGGGAGATTTTCGTCTGCTACCCGCGTTCGCCGAGGATGGTCACGCGCTGTTCGCACGTCGCGGCGGGGTGCCGCAGTGGCGTCCGCTGCTCGATGATTTCCTGCGCCAGCACGGGCTCCCCACTTGGGACGCGCCCCCCGGCGATCCGACCGTGGCCGACCTGCCGCCGCCGGCGGAGCTGCCGTCGAAGCATCACGGTCAGTGGCAGCGCTACCTCGACGCGCCGGACAACAAGGCATTCGCGCTGTCGCCGACGGGACGTTTCGCCTGGCGCTCCGGCTTTTATCGATTGGAGCAGGCTCGCGCGGCGGCGCTGGAGGCGTGCGGACAGCAATCGTGCCGGCTCGTCTCGGAAAACGATATGCTGACGGCGCGTTGATCCGCGCGGCGGTCACTATGCAAGGTGTGGGAACTCCGGAGTTCGATGCGGCGCTCGCGGCGACTGGCCG
>JADZCB010000178.1 GCA_020851775.1 Gammaproteobacteria bacterium | reverse complement strand
GCACCGGCGGTGAGACAGCCCGTCATGCTGTGCGGTTCGGCGGCCAGTGCCGCGGTGGCAAACGTCAAAGTGGCGGCGATGACGACACGATGGAAAGCATGCATCGGCGGGTCCTCCGGCTGAGATGTCCCGAGTGTAGTCCGCGCGCCGCGCCAGCGCGCGAAGGACGATGGCGCGAGCGCGCGCCGGGAGGCCTCCTGGCCGCGTTTCGGCGGAACGTGAACCCCGGATAACCGTTCGCCGCCGTCTCGGCGAAGATTCGGCGATATGCCGGCACACCCTCGGTGAAGATCAGGTAGCGGCCCTGATCGCCACCAGGATTGTGATAGCCGAAGAACCACGAATCCTTCACGGCCGAGAACAAGAGCCCGTTGGCCGAGTCGTAGCAACGTTGCGTCCAGACGTCCTCGGCGTCGGCACGCGCCTCGATCGACGTGTGGCCGTGCCGCTCGAGGTAACGCAGGCAGTCGACTATCCAGTCGACATTGTTCTCGACGCAGCGCGTGATGTTGCAGAACGCGGCCGGGTTGTGCGGGCCGAGCACGGCGAAGAAGTTCGGAAAGCCGGCGAACTGCACGCCGCGCGGCCGTCGCCGGATCCCGCATACGTTCGCGGATCTTCTGCGCCAGAAACTCGCCGACTTCCTGCGCGATCTCGCGATCGGTGAACACGTCCATGAAGCTGCCGAGCCACAGCGCGAAGCCGCCGCGATCGTGGAGCGTCTGGTAGAGCTGCACGCGCTCCGCTTTGTCGACCGTGCGGCCATGGCGCGGATCGAGCTTGATGAATGCGATCCCCGCATGACACTGCAGCGGCCCGCGGTTCTCGACTATCGGGGCTCGTGCGGGCCGGCACAACTGACGCCGATCAGCATACGGGGCCGGCACCGGCACCGGCGCCCAGCCTCGCCAGCGTCGACTGGAGCGGATTTACGCTCGGCTATTCAGATGTGCCCGGCGTTCGCTGCATCGGCGCGCGTGCGCAGGCGCGTCGACACCAGGCTTCGACATGTACGCGGTCCGGCGGCAGCAGTTCGCCGAGTTCACCAACGAAATCCCGCCATGCGTCGACCAGTTCGGGCTTCACGCTCGTGAGCACCGGCACGCCGGCGGCACCGGCCGCGAGCAGTTCGTCGCGCAGCCCGGCGCCAGCGGCTTCCTGGGCGCCGAACTTGTTGACGACGATCAGCGCGACGCCGGCGTCGATCGCGCGGTAGATGGCCTGACCGGCGCGGGCGAGCTGGCCGGTGTCGAGCGCACAGCCCGCGGCAGTCGGGCCGAGATCCAACGAAATCTTGATGTACTCCCCGCTCAGCAGATCGCGCAGCACCATCGGGCGTCTGGACCCGCTCACCGCCGCCGCGACTTCGGCGGTGTTGATGCCGCCGAGCACGTGTCCCGCTGCCTGCAGCCAGGAGATCACCGGTTGCAGCCAGTCGCCGGCGTCGACGTCGGGCGGCAGCGCGACGGCGGCGAAATTCGCGAGAAGCTCGTTGTCGCGGTTCATCGGCTCAGGGCAGAGATTGCACGAAGGCCGCGACGTCGCGCACCTGCGCGGTATCGAGCGGTGAGGGGTAGAGTTTCGGCATCGCGGTGCCGGGCTTCACGGCCGCGGGATCCTCGATCCAGCGTACGGTCGCGTCAAAATCGAGCCGTGCAGAGAGGCCTGACAGGCTGGGGCCGGTGCCACCTTCGGCCTGTGCGCCGTGACAGGCTGCGCACACCTTGCCGAAGATGTCGCGGCCCGCGGCCGGATCGGGCGTGCCCGTAGGCGTGCCGGCCGCGGCCACTGCCGGTGCGGCGCCCGACTTGCCGCCGAGGCCGTAGAGCACGAGGGTCGGCTTGCCGACGACACCGAACGTCAGGCGCGAGACGTTGCCGGACGCGAATGCGACGTATTGGCGGCCGTCGCGCATATATGTGATGACGCCGCCGGCGTGCGCGCCGCCGGTATCGGCGGTGAACAGGCGTTGCCCCGTCTTGCTGTCGAGCGCGACGAAATTACCGGCAATGTCGCCGGCGAAGACGAGTCCGCCCGCCGTCGGTGTGATTCCGGAGATCTGCGGCGCGGGCGTCTCGTATTGCCAGCGCACGGCGCCGGTGTCGGCGTCGACGGCGACGATCCAGCCGCGGCTCTTCTCGAGCTGCTGGTAGCTGCCGCCGAAATTGAAGACGCCGGGTTTGTATTCGAAGTTCTCGTCGCGCGTCAGCGTCGCGCACCAGTCGACGCTGCCGACGACGAGCGCATGGTTCGCGCGATCGTAGGCCGGGCCGTTCCATTCGACGCCGCCAAGGATGCCGGGGCAGAGTTCCAGGGTCTTGCCGTCCGGCAGTACGCGTGGTTCGGCGATGGTCGTCACCGGCGTCTTGAACACACGCTGCTTCGTCTCGCGATTGACGCCGTAGAGGTAGCCGTCCTTACCGCCGAACGCGACGATGCGCTCGCCCTTGCCGTCGAAGTACAGCACCGGCGCCGCACCGAGATCGAGATCGAGGCCGTCATTGGACAGCAACTGGTGATACCACTTCAGCCGACCCGTCGCCGCATCGAGCACGACGAGGCTGTTCGTGTAGAGGTTCTCGCCGGGTCGGTGCTCGGGCAGAAAATCCGGCGCGGGATTGCCGACCGGGATGAAGACTTCGCCGGCCGCCATGTCGAGCGTATACGTCGTCCACGTGCCGCCGCCGCCATAGCGCGCGCTCGGCGCGTTCTGCCAGGTCTCGGCACCCGGTTCGTCATCGCGGGGAATCGTGTTGAAGCGCCACATCTCGCGGCCGGTCGCGGCATCGAAGGCCATCACGCGACCGCGGATGCCCCAGTCGCCGCCGGCGGCGCCGAGGATCACGAGGCCCTGGTAGATCTGCGGCGCGGCGGCGAAGAACTCGCCCTGTTGAGGATCGCCGATCTGGTACTGCCATAGCGTCTTGCCGGATTGCGCATCGATCGCGAGCAGGCGGCCATCGACCGTGCCGCGGAACAGGCGGCCGCTCGCATAGGCCACGCCGCGATTGACCTGCAGCGCATTGCCGCCGTGTTCCTCGGTCGCGTAGTGATGACGCCAGCGCAGCGCGCAGTTCGTCGCATCGATGGCGAGCGTGTCGGTCGCGGTCGTCACGTACAGTGTACCGTCGACCTGGACGATGCCGGAATGAAAACTGCCGAGTTCGTCGACCACGAGCCGACAGATCTCGCCGAGCTGGCCGACGTTGCCCGTATCGATCTGGCGCAGATCCGCATAGCGTTGGCCGTTGACGTTGCCGTTGTAGCTCGACCACTGCGTATTCGGCGGATCGGACGGGGCAGTCTCGACGGCGTGAAGCAGCGGAGACACGAGGACGAGCACACCGAACAGATGACGCTTCACCGAGATCCTCCCCAGCATGGACGGGACGAAGGGCAAGTGTAGCGCGGGTGGGGGCGGTCGCGACCAGGTGTGGGCTCGTCGCGCAGATCGGGATCGACGTGAGCGGAGAGTCGAACAGCGCCTTCCGCGCGACCGCCGGCACAGCGTCGGCGCGGACTCGAGCGGCCCAGACGAGTGCATCGTCTGCTTCACCGCTGCGTGTTTTCGGAACTATTTCCTAAATTCCCTTTGCGCTGCAGGATTATTGCGTTACGGTTGGCCTCAGAAAAAAAAGCGGGGGAAACCGGCCATGAATCAAATCATCCGATTCAGCAGGTACTGGTTCCCGCTAGTCTTCGCACTGGTGCTGATCAGCGGCTCTGCGGCGGCCGCGACCGTCACCATCGTCAACCCCAGCTTCGAAGATCCCGCGCTGGCGGACGGCGGCTATACGAGTGGTTCCATCGCCGGATGGAGTGCTGCCGGCAGCGCGGCGCGGGGCGTACTCAATCCGACACCGACATTGCTCGTGGCACCGCCGGACGGTGTCCAGGTCGGGTATCTCGATGGCGGCGGCAGCGCGGTGAGCATCAGCCAGACGCTCACGGCCGTGCTCGTCGCCGGGGAGATCTACGTGCTCCAGGCGGACTTCGCCTACCGACTCAATTGCTGCAACACACCTTCGTTCACGCTGGCCCTGCTGGCGGGTGGCAGCGAAGTGGCCAGTTTCACGGGCGGACCGGCCGACGGTTTCAGCAATACCGCCTTCAAGACCGCCACCGTGAATTTCATCGCGCCCACCGTCGGCCCGCTGCTCGGCTCGGCGCTCGGGATCCGGATCAGCATGGTGGCGCCGACGAATGAACAGATCGTCGTCGACAATGTCCGCCTCAACGCGAGCCCGAGCCCGGTCCCCGTGCCGGCGAGCGGCCTGTTGCTGCTGCCTGCGCTCGGGTGGCTCGTGCATTATCGCGGGCGTGCGCCGCAGAGATCGGCACCGACGTAAATCGCGGGAGGCGACTCCTGTCCGGCGGCAGGCACGATAATTCGTTAAAAGTTTCGCGCAGGATTCCGGGGATAATCGACCTGCCGTTGGGCTTTCTTCGTCAGTCCTGCGAACTACGACGATCGCTCGCTTCAATCTGCAGATCGGCCGCGAGTCGTCGCAGCGCGCCGACGTCGACCTTGCCGAGTGCCGTGCGTGGCAACGCATCGACCTCGACGATGTGCCGCGGATGCTTGTAGCGCGCGAGGGCGGTGGTGAAGCTTGCCAGCAGCGCCGCGCGATCGAGGCCGCCAGCCGCGGGCACGGCGTAGAGCACGGGCACCTGGCCCCAGCGCGCGTCGGGGCGGCCGACGACGGCGCAGTCGGTGAGCGTGGGTTCGCGCCGCGCGACGCGTTCGATCTCGGCCGGATAGATGTTCTCGCCGCCGGCGATGATCACGTTCTTGATGCGATCGCGGAACCAGTAGCGGCCAGCGGCATCGCGTGCCGCGATGTCGCCGCTGCGGAACCAGCCGTCGACGAAGGCTGCGGCGCTCGCAGCTTCGTCGCGCCAGTAGCCGCTCGCGAGCTGCGCGCCGCGCACGAGGATTTCGCCGGGCTCGTCGACGCCGACCTCGCGGCCCCGCGTGTCGACGAGGCGGATCTCGGTCGTCGCTGCGGGATGGCCGATTGAGCCGATCGTCGTGAACGCTTCATCGATGCGCTGATGGATGGCGATCGGTGCAGTCTCGGTCGCGCCGTAGACCTGGATCACCGGCACGCCGCGCGCGTGCACGGCGTCGATCAGCGCGACGGGCACGTCGGTCGAGCCCGTCGCGACCGTGCGCAAGGAAGCCAGCGGCGTCGTCGCCCACTGCGGATGCGCGAGCAGCGCCTGCAAAGTCGCCGGCACCTGCACCGTCAGGCTGGGACGCGCCTGCGCGATTGCCGCGAGCGTCGCGTCGGCATCGAAGCGGGCATGCAGCACGACCGTCGCGCCGAGCGCGAGCGCCGGCAAGGTCTGGATGTCGAGGCCGCCGACGTGAAACAACGGCAAGGTCGTCAGCACGACGTCGTGCGCCGTCATCGCGTGCATCGCATGCGAGTTCACCGCGTTCGCCATGATTGCGCGTTGTGTCAGCACGCTGCCCTTGGCCTTGCCCGTCGTGCCCGAGGTGTAGACGAGCAGTAGCGGCGTCGTGTTCGACGCCTCGGGCAGATCGCGCGTCGGCGTCACCCTGCGCCACTGTGCACGCAGATCCGGCAACGGCGAGGATGCGTCGCGCAGCGACATTGCGCGTCCGTCGCACAGACCGCGCATCGCGTCCGTGTACAGCGGCGCGCAGTGATGATCGACGACCAGTAGAGAAGGCGCGGCGTCGGCGAGCAGTTCCTCGAGCTCGCGCGACGTGAGGCGCCAGTTCAGCGGGACGAGCGTACAGCCGGCGCGCGCGCAGGCGAGCACCGCGGTCAACTGCTCCGGCGTGTTGTGCGTGAGCCAGGCGACGCGCGCGCCGGCCGGCAGCGTCTGCGCAAACCAGTGTGCGAGACGCTCGACGTCCAGCGCGAGCTGCCGGTAGCCGAGCGTCTCGTCTGCATAGCGGATCGCGACGGCGCCGGTGTCCGCGTGCGTCTCCGCCCACCGCCCGACAGGCTGCATCAGTCCTGCTCGCCCGGCAGGTACAGCGCGTCGCGACCGAGG
>JADZCB010000177.1 GCA_020851775.1 Gammaproteobacteria bacterium | reverse complement strand
GCGACTGCGCGACAGCGGTCGAGCCCGAGTTCGATTTCCTTCGGGTGCAACGACTCCTGCCAGGCGAGCCAGTCGTCGAGCGTACGCGGCGCAGCGGCCGGGAGTCGAATGTCCTGCGCCATGCTCACCGCGCTGTCGTCGCACGCATCGTCGGCGTGGGGGTCGGCAGCGCCGCGCTCAAGCGGCGGCGTCGGCAGCCGTGTCGGATTGCGGCACGACGTGCATCAGGATGCCGAGTATCGAACCGATGCGCGCGCGCAGCTCACGGCGATCGCTGATCAGATCGACCGCACCATGCGTCAGCAGGAATTCGCTGCGCTGAAAGCCTTCCGGCAGGATCTGGCGCACGGTCTGCTCGATCACGCGCGGGCCGGCGAACCCGATCAGCGCATTCGGCTCGGCGACGATCACGTCGCCGAGCGTCGCGATGCTCGCCGACACGCCGCCGGTGGTCGGATCGGTCAGAACCGAGACATACGGCAGGCGATGCGCGCGGAGTTGGGCGAGCGCCGCGCTCGTCTTCGCCATCTGCATCAGCGACGTCAGCGCTTCCTGCATCCGCGCGCCGCCGCTCGCGCAAAAGCACACGACCGCTGCACGGTCCTCGATCGCGCGCTTCACGCCGCGCACGAAACGTTCACCGACCACCGATCCCATCGATCCACCGAGGAAATTGAACTCGAAGGCGCTGACCACGACGGGTACGCCGAGCACGGCGCCGCGCATGACGACGAGCGCGTCCGTTTCACCGGTCTGCTTCTGCGCCGCGGTGAGGCGATCGCGGTAACGCTTGGTGTCCTTGAACTTCAGGAAATCGACCGGGGCGACGCTCGCGCCGATTTCGGTGCCCGACCCTGCGTCGAGAAACTGCGCGAGCCGCATGCGGGCCGTGAGACGCATGTGATAGCCACATTTCACGCACACTGCCAGATTGCGTTCGAGCTCGGCGCGGTAAAGCACCGCCTTGCACGACGGGCAGCTCGTCCACACGCCCTCGGGGATCGATTTCTTCGCCGAACCCTCGGTCCGGATGCGCGAGGGAAGCAGTTTCTTCAGCCAGTCCACGGCATGTCTCCCCCGACGCTCACGCCGCGGCGCGGCCGGCGTCCATCGCGGTGCGCAGGCCGCGCACGAACTGTTCGAGCTGCGCCGCGGCGGCGTCGATCGAATCGGCCTCCTCGATGATCTCGACCAGTACGCTGCCGACGATCACGGCATCGGAAACGGCTGCGATCGTCGCCGCCGCCGCCGAAGTTTTCACGCCGAATCCCACGCCGACGGGCAATGCGGTCTTCTGCCTGAGCCCGGCAATACGGGTGCGGACCTCGTCGGGATCGAAGGCCTTGTCCCCCGTCACGCCCTTCACCGACACGTAATAGACGAAGCCGCTCGCATGACTGCACACGGCCTCGATGCGCTGCGCCGAGGAAGTCGGTGCGAGCAGGTGGATCTGATCGAGTCCGTGCTCACGCAGCAGGCATTGGAAGTCCGCTCCCTCTTCCGGCGGCAGGTCGACGGTCAGGATACCGTCGATGCCTGCGGCGGCGGCGCGGGCCGCAAAGGTCGCATAGCCCATGCGCTCGATCGGGTTCAAATAGCCCATCAGCACGACGGGCGTTTCGCGATTCGTCGCGCGAAACGCCTGCGCCGCTTCGAGGACGTGCTTCAGGCTCATGCCTGCCGTGAGCGCACGCTCGCTCGCGCGCTGGATGATCGGACCATCCGCCATCGGGTCGGAGAACGGCACGCCGAGCTCGATGATGTCGGCGCCACCCCGCACCAGCGCATGCATGAACGGCACGGTCGCCGCGGGCGATGGATCGCCGGCGGTGATGAAGGTCACGAGGCCGCTGCGGCCGGCCTTGCTGAGCGCGGTGAAGCGGCTGCTGATTCTCGATGCCATGGTAATGCTTTCGATCCTGGACTCTATGGCGACGTGTCGCTCACGCAACCATCAGAGCGTGATGCCGTCGCGCGCGGCGACGGTCGGAATGTCCTTGTCGCCGCGACCGGACAGATTGACGACGAGCACCTGGTCCTGCGGCAGCGTCGGCGCCAGCTTGCCGGCATACGCGAGCGCATGACTCGATTCGAGTGCCGGGATGATGCCCTCGAGCCGCGTCAGCGTATGGAAGGCCGCGAGCGCCTCGTCGTCGGTGATCGCGACGTATTCGGCGCGACCCGTGTCCTTCAGCCATGCGTGCTCGGGCCCGACGCCCGGGTAGTCGAGACCGGCCGAAATCGAATGGGTCTCGATGATCTGGCCATCGGCATCCTGCATCAGATAGGTGCGGTTGCCATGGAGCACGCCGGGGACGCCGGCCGACAGCGACGCCGCATGACGGCCGGTCTCGAGGCCTTCCCCGCCCGCCTCGACGCCGATCAGACGCACCGCGCGATCGGTGACGAACGGATGGAAGATACCCATCGCGTTCGATCCGCCGCCGACGCAGGCGATCACCGCATCGGGCAGCCGCCCGACCTGCGCCAGACACTGCGCGCGGGCTTCACGCCCGATCACCGTCTGAAAATCCCGCACCATCGCCGGATACGGATGCGGGCCCGCGACGGTACCGATGATGTAGAAGGTGCTGTCGACATTCGTGACCCAGTCGCGCAGCGCTTCGTTCAGCGCGTCCTTCAGCGTCTTCGAGCCAGAGTGCACCGGCACCACCTCGGCGCCGAGCAGCTTCATGCGGAATACGTTCGACGACTGGCGCTGGATGTCGTTCGCGCCCATGTAGACGACGCACTGCATGCCGAAACGCGCGGCGACGGTCGCGCTCGCGACGCCGTGCTGGCCGGCCCCCGTTTC
>JADZCB010000176.1 GCA_020851775.1 Gammaproteobacteria bacterium | reverse complement strand
CGTATTCGCGCTCGCAATGGCGACGTCTCGCCGGTCACTTCCACGGTACCGGTTGCACACTTGCCACCGCCATCGCGTGCGAACTCGCGCGCGGCGCGACGGTCCCCGCAGCCTGCGCAACGGCGCTCGACTACACCTGGCACAGTTTGCTCGACCCGCTGGATTTCGGCGGCGCGCAGCAATTGCCGCGACGATTGCGCGGGGGGCACGGATGAACACCGCTGTTCTGCGCCGCACGCGGCTGCCGGTTCGCGGCCTCTATGCGATAACGCCCGACATCGACCTGCCAATCGATATCTTGGTCGCCTGGATTGCCGCGGCCCTTGCGGGCGGCGCCGTCGTCGTCCAGTACCGCCGCAAGCACGTCACACGCGCCACCGCGCTCGCCGAACTCGCGGCGCTGAGTCCGGTCTGCCGTGCGGCGCGGTCACCACTCATCGTCAACGATGATATCGAACTCGCACTCGCCGCCAGCGCCGACGGCGTGCATCTGGGTCGCGACGACGGTGACTGGGAAAGCCTTGCCACGGAGGCGAACCGAACGCTGTTACTCGGCGTGTCCTGTTATTCGGATGTCGATCAGGCGGTCGAGGCGTCGGCGCGTGGCGTCGACTATGTGGCGTTCGGCAGCTTTTTCCCGTCGGACACCAAACCGCTCGCACGGCCATGTCCATTGTCGGTGCTTGCATCGGCGCGGCGGCGAATGGCGCTGCCCATCGTTGCGATAGGCGGCATTACGCCCGAAAATGGCGCGCAACTTCTGCACGCCGGTGCAGATTTTCTGGCCGTGATTTCCGGTCTTTTCGCTCAGCCGTCGATTACGGCAGCAGCGGCGCGCTATGCCAACCTGTTTGGAGATCCTGATGTTTGAGCGTTCCGCAGCGCTGTTCGCCGAAGCGCGCCAGATCATCCCGGGCGGCGTCAATTCACCCGTTCGAGCTTTCAACGGCGTCGGTGGTACGCCATTGTTCATCGAACGTGCGGTCGGCGCGCGTATCGTCGACGCCGATGGCAACAGCTTCATCGATTACGTGGGGAGCTGGGGGCCGATGATCGTCGGCCATGCACATCCCGCGGTGATCGCTGCGGTGCAGACACAGCTCACGAACGGTGTCGGATTCGGCACACCGACTGCGATCGAGACCGCGCTTGCACGTCAGGTACAGGAACTGATGCCGCATCTCGAGCGCGTGCGCATGGTCAGCTCCGGCACCGAAGCGGCGATGAGCGCCATCCGTCTCGCACGCGGCATCACCGGGCGCGATCGCATCATCAAATTCGAAGGCTGCTATCACGGGCACGCCGATTCGCTGCTGGTGAAGGCAGGCTCCGGCGCACTGACGCTCGGTATTCCTACATCGCCGGGTGTCCCGGCGGCGCTCGCCGAACTGACCATCACACTCGACTACAACGACATCGATCAGGTCAAGCGCGTGATGGACGACATCGGATCGACCGTTGCGGCGATCATCGTCGAGCCGGTCGCGGGCAACATGAATTGCATTCCGCCGTTGCCGGGATTTCTCGAAGGCCTGCGCGAAGTCACCTGGCGACATGGTGCGCTGCTGATCGTCGATGAAGTAATGACGGGTTTTCGTGTCGATCGGGGCGGCGCGCAGGCGCTCTACGGAGTCACGGGCGACATCACTGTGCTCGGCAAGGTGATCGGCGGTGGGCTGCCGGTAGGTGCTTTCGCCGGCCCCGCTCGCTATCTCGATCAGATTGCACCCTCGGGAACGGTGTACCAGGCGGGGACCTTGTCCGGCAATCCGCTGGCGATGGCCTGTGGTCTCGCGACGTTGCGACTGGTTGCCGAACCCGGTTTCCATGCACGTCTCGAACGCTCGACGGTCCGTCTGGCCGACGGCCTCCGTGCATTGGGCGACCGCCACGGCGTGCCACTCGTGGTGAATCACGTGCCCGGCATGTTCGGTCTGTACTTTACGTCGAGCCCGCGCATCACTTCATTCAAGGATGTCATGGCGTGCGACGTCGCCCGGTTCAAATACTTCTTCCACACGATGCTCGAAGCGGGCATCTATCTCGCACCGTCTGCTTTCGAGGCGGGATTCATATCGGCAGCACACAGCGAGACGGACATCGACTTCACGCTGGACGCCGCGTCCCGCGCACTGGCGAAGAGTCGCTGACATTGCGCCCCGACACGGGGCGCATACGCTCAGATCTCGGTGAACAGCCCGACGCGCAGGTTAGAGCCGGAATAGATCTGCTCGCCGTCGACAGTCATGATGGCATCCGCGATACCCATCACCAGCCCGCGTTGTACGACACGTTTGATGTCGATTCGGTACGTCACGAGTTTCTTGTCCGGCGTCACCTGACCGCTGAATGCGATCTCGCTGCCACCCAGCGCTCGACCACGACCCAACCCGCCTTTCCACGCCAGAAAGAACCCAACGAGCTGCCACATCGCATCGAGACCGAGACATCCCGGCATCACCGGATCGCCCTCGAAATGGCACTGGAAAAACCAGAGGTCCGGTTTGATGTCGAGTTCGGCGACGATCTCACCCTTGCCGTAGCGCCCGCCGACGTCCG
>JADZCB010000175.1 GCA_020851775.1 Gammaproteobacteria bacterium | reverse complement strand
GCCGGGCGCGTTCGTTCAGTGCGTTTCGATCAGGATCGGGGCTTCCCCGAACCCGTCGACACGCTTGCCGACGGCGAGCTTCGGCGTCGTCGTGTAGTTGACGATGCCGGCGGTCAGCGGATCGATTGCGAACAGCAGCGGGTTCGCGCCGCGGCTCACTTCGAGCGCGACCGCATTGTTGCCCGCGACGCGCTCGAGGCGCTTTTTCGTCGCGAGATCGAACGACCAGATTTCGGCTGCGGGATTCTTGTGACTGCCTTCGACCCCGTTCGGGTGCATCGCGACATAGAGTTGCGCGTTGTCCTTCGACAGTGCGAACGGCTGGTAGCCGCCCGGGCGCCAGTTCTCTTTGCGATCGGCGTCGTCGAGCAACGACCAGCGCGGACCGATCTTCGCCACCGCCCCGCCGAGGTTCGCCGTGTAGATCTCGCCGTGGAAGCTGAGGAAGCTGTAGTCGTCACCGTCGTTGACGGTCTGCGTGAAGAGCGGGTCCTTGTCGGGATTGAACAGCGGCTCGCTGCGTTGCTGATCGGTCGGGTTGCCGTCGGCGCCGAGCGTGACGGTCAGCAGCGTGCCGTCGCCACAGATGGTCGTGAAGCGATTGGCGCTGCGCGCCGGCAGGATGGCCCAGCAACCCGGGGTCGGCACCTCGGTGACGAACTTTTCCGCTTTGCGATCGCTGATCGCGACCGAGCTGGCCGGCGTCGCGTTCTGGGAAATGATGAAACGACCGTCGGGCGTGACAGCGATCGTGCCCTTGTACGGCAGCGACTGTGCATGCTTCGGCGGGATTTCGATCTCGGCCTTGATGGTGAGCGTCTGGCTGTCGTAGACGTCGATCT
The DNA here is from genome assembly GCA_020851775.1 of Gammaproteobacteria bacterium. Classification (GTDB taxonomy): domain Bacteria; phylum Pseudomonadota; class Gammaproteobacteria. Next base: position 7,667 of record JADZCB010000175.1, on the reverse strand, counting down.
GATCGGTGCGCGTGCCGCGGTTCAGCTTCGCGAGGTAGGTCGTCGCGACGTAAATTTCGGAGCGATCGGGGGATACGGTCGAGAGCCCGGTGAAACCGGTGCCGATCATCCCGATGAACTTGAGGGTCTCGCCGTCCACGATGTGCATGCGGCCATCGATCATGTGCGAAATCGCGACATCCGACACATAGAGGCGGTATGGATTCGCCGCCGGCAACTTGGCGACCGTGATCTGCTCAGGCTGGAAGTCGGTCGCGTGCGCCGTGCACGCGCCCGCCAGCAGCATCGTCGCCCACGTCCACCGTTTCGCTGTCCGCATATCAGCCCCCTCTTGCTGCCGATCCGCCGCCTGCGCACCCGGCCGGTGCTCGTTTGTCGGCAGTGTAAGGATTTCAGACTCGTTCCAATAGCGGAAACTGGCAAGTCCCTCCGCTCCGCGCATGGATGGCCCGTACCCGGCAAGTACGGATGCGCACCGGACGCGCGTTGTACCGGGGCGGCCGGCCGGTGTACTTTTGGACCGGCCCCATCGACTCGATCCACCGAACATCAGCGCCGTGAGCCTCGTCCCACCCGCCCTGTCACCGTCGCGTCCGCTGCTGCGCACCGTCGTCAGTGCCGACGCCGACGAACACGCGCACAATCTCGGCGCCTGGGACCAGACATACGAACAACTCGGTCGCGGCCGCTTCACCGGGCGCCTCGACGAACTGTGGCTGGATGGTTTGCAGCTCTTCCGTGAACGCACCAGCCACGACGTGCTCGAGACCGGGATCGCGTGGCCGGGTTCGCGCACCTTCGGTATCCCGCTCGCGATGCACGGTACGGCGGTGTTCGGTGGGCGTCCGATGCCCGACGACAGGATCCTCACGCTCGGGCCGCAGGACTGCCTCGAATTCCGCACGCCGTCCTCGCTCGATATCGTCGGGCTCGCCCTTTCGGCGGGCGCCTTCAGCATGCTCACCCACGATCTCGAAGGTATCGATATCGAGGATGAACTGCGCGGCCGGCTGCTGCTGCCGGTCGCGCCGGCGATGCTCGCGAACCTGCGTGAATTTCTCGTCCGCGTGTTCGAGTTGCTCGAGACGAGCGCCGAGCAGCTCGCGAACCCACCACTCGCACGCGGTCTCCAGCACGCGCTCCTCGAGCACGTGATCGGCGCGGTGCGCGATGCCAGCGCCGAGCCGCCGCAGACGTTCACCCGCTCGGTGCGCCAGGGCATCGTGCAGCGGGCGCGCGATTACGCGCTGTCACGGCCGGACGAGCCCGTGACCGTCGTCGAACTGTGTGCGGCGCTGAAAATCAGCCGGCGCACGCTGCAGACCTGCTTTCACGACATGCTCGGCATGAGTCCCCACCAGTATCTGCGCACGCTGCGCCTGAACGGTCTGCGCCGCGCCCTGCGCAACGCGGTCGGCGCCGGGACGTCGGTGCAGGCCGTCGCCGCGCGCTGGGGGTTCTGGCATCTGTCGAGCTGCGCGGCCGACTATCGCCGGCAGTTCGGCGAATTGCCGTCGACGACGCTGCGCGCCGTGCGCTGAGGCCAGCGTTGCGCGCGTGCGTTCGAGTCGGTGCGATTCCCGACACCGCCATCGCACCGGCGTCTGCGATTGGCAGCCACTCGCCGTCTTCGGCACACTACGGCGCATCCGGATGATCCGGTCGCGAACATGGCGGGTGACATCGCCGTGAGCGCAGTGAGTCAACCCAAGGAGTCTCTCATGGATATCGGAATCGACGACAAGACCCGCGGCAAGATTGCGGACGGTCTCGCGCATCTGCTCGCGGACAGTTACACGTTGTACCTGAAGACGCATGGCTTTCACTGGAACGTGACGGGGCCGATGTTCAACACCTTGCATCTGATGTTCATGGATCAGTATTCGGAGCTGTGGAACGCGCTCGATCCGATCGCCGAGCGCATCCGCGCGCTCGGCTTTCCGGCGCCGGCCTCGTACGCGCAGTTCACGCGTCTGGCGAGCATCCGCGAGGAATCCGGCGTACCGAACGCGACGGACATGATCCGGCAGTTGATCGAGGGCCAGGAAGCCGTCACCCGCACCGCACGTGGCATCTTTCCGCTCGTCGACAAGGCGGGCGACGAGCCGACTGCCGATCTGCTGACGCAACGCATGCAGATCCATGAGAAGAATGCGTGGATGCTGCGCAGCCTGCTGGAGCCGGGCGAGATCGCGGCACCCGCCGCCCGCAAACAGAAGCGCAAGTAGCCGCGATGCATCGCACCGGGTCGGCGTCGAGCTGCAGCGTCCACCGCGCGAGGCTGTGCGCGGGCCGTGGCTGACGCCGCCGTCGTCTACGACCCGACCCGCGATCCCGTCTGCGGGATGCGGGTCGATCCGGCGCACGCTCGCGCGCAGCGCGAATGGCAGGGACGCGTGTACCACTTCTGCTGTGCGGGCTGCGCGACGAAATTCGACACGGATCCCGCAGGCTACGCGAGCGGCAGACCGGCGCTGCCGACACCGGTGCGCGCCGCTTCTGCACTCGCGCCGGCCGCGGCACGCGACGCGGCTTACGTCTGTCCGATGCATCCCGAGGAAACGAGCGAGGAGCCCGCGGACTGTTCCATCTGCGGCATGGCGCTCGAAGCGACGCGCCCGACACTCGCGGCCGCGGAAGCGCCCGAACTGCGCGACTTCCGCCGGCGCTTTTTGTACACGTTGCCGTTGACGATCAGCGTGTTCGTGCTCGCGATGGGTGGCGAGTTCCTGCCGTTCACTCCCTCGCCATGGTGGCAGGGCCTGTTCGCGACGCCGGTCGTCCTGTGGGCCGGCGCGCCGGTGTTCTCGCGTGCATGGCAGTCGCTGCGCAACCGGCGGGCGAACATGTGGACGCTGATCGGCATCGGCACCGGCAGCGCCTACCTCTACAGCATCGTTGCCCTGCTCGCGCCGGACGCGCTGCCCGCGGCGGCCCGGCATCACGGCGCCATCGCCGTCTATTTCGAGGCGGCCGCCGTGATCGTGTCGCTGACGTTGCTCGGCCAGATCCTCGAAGGACTCGCGCGCGCCCGCACGGCCGACGCACTGCGCGCACTGCTGTCGTTGCAGCCGCCGCAGGCGATGCGGATCGACGCGCAGGGCGACACCGTCGCGGTCCCGGTCGAGGCCGTCGTCGTCGGCGACCGGCTGCGGGTGCGGCCGGGCGAGAAGGTTCCGCTCGACGGTGTCGTCGTCGACGGCGCGAGCGAAGTCGATGAATCGATGCTGACGGGCGAGCCGATGCCGCGCGAGAAGCGTACCGGCGACGCGGTCGTCGGCGGCACACTGAACGGACACGGCAGCCTCGATCTGCGCGTCACGCGTGTCGGCGCGGACACGATGCTCGCGAAAATCGTCGAACTCGTCGCCGAAGCACAGCGTTCGCGCGCGCCGCTGCAGCAGCTCGCCGATCGCGTTGCGGCCTGGTTCGTGCCGGTCGTCGTGCTCGTCGCCGTGGTCGCCTTCGTCGCCTGGGGAGTCGCCGGCGGCGAGGCCGGCTGGATCCGCGGCCTGTGGCACGCGATCGCGGTCCTGATCATCGCCTGCCCCTGTGCTCTCGGGCTCGCGACACCGATGTCGGTGATGGTCGCGACGGGCCGTGCCGCGCAGGCCGGCATCCTGTTCCGGCACGCGGCCGCAATCGAACGGCTCGCCGACGTCGACTGGCTGCTCGTCGACAAGACCGGCACGCTGACGCATGGACGGCCGCAGATCGACGAGGTGATCTGCGTCGACGGCACGGCCGCGGCGGAGATGCTCGTCGCCGCCGCGAGCGTGGCGGCGAAATCCGAACATCCTTATGCCCATGCGCTGGTACGCCACGCGCAGGCGCTCGGCCTGCGCCGTAATGCCGCGACGGCGTTTCGCGCGAGCGCCGGCGCCGGCATGGAAGCGCGCGTGCTCGGCAAGGACGTACGGGTCGGCAGCGCCACCTTCACGGCCACCGAAGATCCCGCCCTGCTCGCGGCGGCCACGCGCGCGCGGCAAGCGGGCGCCTCGGCGATCTTCGTCGCGATCGACGGCCTGCCCGTGGCGATGCTCGCGCTGCGCGACGCGTTGAAACCGACGGCGCGCCCGATGCTCGCCGTGCTGTCCGCACACGGCATCACGGTCGAGATCGCGAGCGGCGACGCAGAGGACACCGTGCGCCGAATCGCCGGCGAAGCAGAGATCGCGCGTGCCCAAGGCGGACTCTCGCCGGCGGCGAAAGCCGAACTCGTCGCACGACGTCGCGCCGAAGGCCACCGCGTCGCGATGGCCGGCGACGGGATCAACGACGCGCCGGCGCTCGCGGCCGCCGACGTCGGCATCGCGATGGGCAACGGGACCGACGTCGCGATCGCGGCCGGCGACGTCACCCTCGTCACCGGCAGCCTCGACGGTCTCGCGCGCGCCCACGAACTCGCGCGTGCGACGCTGCGCAACATGCGCCAGAACCTCGGCTTCGCGCTCTGCTACAACGCGATCGGCATTCCGATTGCGGCCGGCGTGCTGTCGCCGGGGTTTGGTATCGACGCGTCACCGATGCTCGCGGCGCTCGCGATGTCGCTGTCGTCGGTATCGGTGGTCGGCAATGCTTTGAGGCTCAGGCGCGCGTGACGACAGGGGTGGTGTGGCGGGTGTTGCTCGCGCTCGCGATCGTGGTGTGCGCACCCGGCGCCGGCGCCACGCAACTGACCGTCTTCGCCGCGGCGAGCCTCACGGATGTGCTGCCCGCGCTGGCGGCGGCGTATGCGAAGTCGCCCACCGACACGCCGACGTTCGCGTTTGCGGCGAGCTCGGTACTGGCCCGTCAGCTCGAAGCCGGTGCCAGCGCCGACATTTTCGTCGCGGCCGACGAGGAATGGATGGACTACGCCGCCGCACGTGCACTGATCGTCGCCGACACGCGCGCCGTCGTTGCCGGCAACCGGCTGGTGCTGATCGGTCCCGCCGGGCAGGCACCCGTCGTCATCGATGCGAAGCTGCCGCTCGCCGGTCTGCTGCGCGGCGGGCGCCTCGCGCTCGGTGATCCCGCGCACGTGCCGGCCGGCCGCTACGCGCGGCTCGCGCTCGAGAAGCTCGGTCTGTGGTCGTCGGTCGAGGATCGCCTCGCACCGGCGGAATCGGTGCGCGTCGCACTGATGTACGTGACCCGCGGCGAAACCCCGCTCGGTATCGTGTATGCGACGGACACACGCGGCGCGGCCAATATCGGGGTGCTCGGCGAGTTCGCGGCGGATACCCATCCGCCGATCCGTTACCCGGCCGCGGTGGTCCGGGGCACGGCAGCGCTGCCCGCCGCGCGCGCTTTCGTCGCGTGGCTGAGCGGGCCGGATGCCGCGCCGGTGTGGCGGCGCTACGGCTTCGGCATCGCGACGCCGCCCTGAACGTCAGCTACCGATTTCAACGTGCCGCGCGCACCGGTTGTACGAACAGTTCCTCGAGCACGCGCAGATCGAAAGGCTTGGCCAGGCAATGCTCCGCGCCGACGTCGAGGGCGCGGGCGGCGTTTTCGGGCGAGGCATAGCCGGTCATCGCGATCACGCGTATGCCCCGCGTCTGCGGATCTGCCTTGAGCCGGCGACACACCTCGAAGCCATCGAGGCCGGGCATCATCAGATCGATCAGCATGACGTCCGGATTGAACTGCTGGACCTTGGCGCCGGCATCGAAACCGTCGACCGCCGTCTCGAGCGTGAGATCGGCGCGATCGGAGAGCAGCGCCGTCACGAGTCGCACGAATTGCGGATCGTCGTCGACGATCAAAAGACGCAGCCGATCGTCGTCGGCATCGCGCTGGAGCGTAAGGCCGTGCTCGCGGGCGAAGCGCTCGATTTCGTGCCGCATGAAACGCCGATGGCCACCGAACGTGAGCTCGGCCTTCAACAGTCCCTTGGCGGCCCACTGCCGGACAGTGATCGGGGAAACCATCAGCATCGACGCCACTTCCGTGGGGGTCAGGTAGGGTTTCGGTTTCTGCACGTTGGCTGACATCCTGTTGTCGATCGGGGAATATATCGGTCGTACCGGAAGAATCGTTTAGCGGTACCGCGTGGGACGATTTCCCGTCTGCAGCGGAAAAAATGCCCGTAATACGGGGCTGTTCCACTGACTGGATGCCGGACGACGCGAACACCGGCCCCGCAAGCTCGATTGGCCACGCGACATTGCTGTGATGACGACATGACGCCGATCGACTGGAGCGAGGTGCTGGGGCTGAGCCTCGAAGTGGCTGCCCTCGCGACCGCCGTCAGCCTCGTCCCTGCGGTGGGGATCGCGTGGCTGCTCGCCCGCTGCCGTTTCCCGGGCCGCATGCTCCTCGACGCCCTCGTGCATGCACCACTCGTACTGCCACCGGTGGTCGTCGGCTATTTCCTGCTGCTGCTGTTCGGCGTCCGCGGCCCGATTGGGGGCTGGCTGCTCGACACGTTCGGGATCCGCCTCGCGTTCACCGAAGCAGGTGCCGCGCTCGCCGGCGCGGTGATGGGCTTTCCGTTGCTCGTGCGTTCGGTGCGGCTCGGCCTCGAAGCCGTCGACCGCGGACTCGAGACTGCGGCGCGCACGCTCGGTGCGTCACCCCTCGATGCCTTCGTGACCATCACGCTGCCGTTGATGCTGCCGGGCATCCTCGCCGGCCTCGTCCTGAGTTTCGCCGCCTGTCTCGGCGAGTTCGGCGCGACCATCACGTTCGCCGCCAACATCCCTGGCGAGACGCGCACGCTGACGCTCGCGATCTACACCGCGCTGCAGACGCCGGGAGGCGAAACCGTCGCGGCGCAGCTCGTGGCCGTGTCGCTCGCGCTCGCCATGACGGCGATAGCCCTTGCCGAATGGAGTAATCGCCGCCTGCGCGCGTGGCTGCATGCACCGTGCTGAGTCTCGACTTCACAGCCCGCCGTGGCGATTTCATGCTGGAAGTGACCGCCGAGCTGCCGGCACGCGGCATCACCGGGGTGTTCGGGCGCAGCGGCGCCGGCAAGTCGACCTTGATTGATGCCGTCGCCGGCGTCACGCGGCCGCTGCGCGGACGGATCGCGCTGGACGACACCGTCTTCGTCGACGTCGCCGGGCGCCGGTGGCTGCCGATCGAAGCGCGCCGGATCGGTTACGTATTCCAGGACGCCAAACTGTTTCCACATCTGCGCGTGGTATCGAACCTGCGCTACGGCCGGCAGCGCGCGCGGCTGGCAACGGCGGGCGCCGACTGGGAGCGCGTGATCGAGGTGATGGGTCTCGCTGCGCTGTTGCGGCGCTGGCCGCACACCCTGTCCGGCGGCGAGCGCCAGCGCGTCGCCATCGCCCGCGCGCTGCTCGCGCGGCCGCGGCTGATGCTGATGGACGAGCCGCTGGCGTCGCTCGACGCGCCGCGCAAGGCCGAGATCCTGCATTACATCGAACGGCTGCGCGACGAATACCCGCTGCCCGTCCTGTTCGTCAGCCATGCGGTCGACGAGATGGTGCGCATCGCCGATCACCTGCTGCTGCTCGCGGGTGGCCGGGTACTCGCCAGCGGGCCTTTTCTCGACGTGGTCGGCGACGTCCGGCTGCAACCGCAGCTCGGTCGCTTCGAGGCGGGCTCGGTCATCGCCTGCACGGTCGAGGCACACGACGAGGCACTCGATCTGAGTACGCTGGCATTCGCCGGGGGACATTTGCGGGTACCGCGACTCGCCGTGGCGATCG
>JADZCB010000174.1 GCA_020851775.1 Gammaproteobacteria bacterium | reverse complement strand
TGCAGGCGAATCGGCGCAGCGCGCCGAACGGGCTCACTTGTGACGGGGCGGAACCTTCGCGCCGGCGGCGCGCGCGGCGGACAGGCCGATTGCAATCGCCTGCTTCGGATTCTTCACCGGCCGTCCGCTGCCGGATTTCAGGCGGCCCGCCTTCATCTCGTGCAGCGCCGCGGCTACCTTGCGACTCGCTTTTGGTCCGTATTTCGCCATGCGTCGCATTGTCCGCTTCCACGCCGCGGCGCCCAGCGGCGAGCGCGCTTCACCGTGTCGGCGATGCACCCGGCGCGTCGACTGTCGCTGCGACAGCGTGTCGCGTCGCGTCCGGCATCACCGCGACCGCCGCTCGCGCGATAGTGGCGACGAATCTCGTTCACGGAGGAACTGCGATGACCCATTCATATCCGCGCATGGCGGCGATGCTCTGCGGCGGCGCGCTGCTGCTGTCGATCGGCCTGGTCCAGGCCGATGACACGCGTCCTGCCGACACCACTCCCGTCTACGGCGACGGTGCCGATCTGCCGGCAAACGATCCCGCGCTCAAGCGGCCGCAGACGACCGATCACGACCACGTCGACGTGCGTCAGGGCCCGTCCGGCCCCGACATCGGTCCCGGCGCCGAACGGGACAGCCTCGTCCCGATCCCCGAGGACAACGACGGCCGTATCGATCCGCAATGAGACCTGGCGCACACGCTGCCGCGCGCGAATCGCGGCACCATGTGCGGCGAACGGTCACGCGACACCGTGTTGCTCTGAATGCAGAGGCTCCGCCAGTCTGCGTTGCATGTCGGCCATCGCTTCACGGGGCAGCACGCGCGCGGCGAACGCGACGAGTTTGTTGTGCCAGCCCGTGATGACGTCGGCATCACCGGTCATCATCGCCGTGAAGCCGATGTGGGCGACGGCTGCCGGATCCTGCTTCGGATTGCGGCCCGCCCGGGTGTCGAGCATTTCGGCGCGGGCGAAGAACTCCGTGTCGGTCGGGCCCGGCATCAGGCAGGTGACCGTCACGGCACTTTCGCGCAGTTCGTTGCGCAGCGCGATCGCGAACGAATCGATGAAGGCCTTGCTCCCGTTGTAGACGGCATGGAAGCTCCCCGGCTGCAGGCCCGCGACCGATCCGGTGATCATGATGCGTCCGGCATGGCGCGCGACCATCCGCGGCACGAGGCGATGCAGCAGATACAACGTGCCGGTCACGTTGGTATCGATGACGTGAATCTGCTCGGCAAACTGTGTATCCAGAAAAGGCCCGGCACGTCCGTGCCCGGCGTTCGCCATCAACAGCGCGATGTCGCGATCGCCGAGCACCTCGCACAGGTGATCGACGCCGGCCTGGCGGGCGAGATCGGTTTCGACCGTCTCGACCTCGGCGCTCGCGGCGCGCAGTGCCGCCGCCGCCTCGGCGAGCGGCGTATCCGCGGCGACGAGGAGATCGTAGCCCGCGTTCGCCGCGCACAGCGCGAGGTGATAGCCGATGCCGGACGAGGCACCGGTGACGAGTGCGAGAGGACGTGCGTGCCGTTCCATCGAAGAGCCTCCTTGGCGTTGGGGCTTTCGAGTCTGGGCGCCGCGCACGCCGTCCGGCCATCGGACAGCGGCGCACCGACACACCATCGATCGTCACGTCACGTCACGCAGGCAGGGCCCCGCTCGCGACGGCCGCCTCGCGATCGGCCGGGAACTGGAACTGGGGTGTTTCATCCCGCGGCTGGCGCGTGTCCTTCGCTGCCGTCGACGACGCTTCGCTGCGCCACGTGTCGTCGCCCCAGCGGTTCGGCAACGTGATCAGCGTATCGGGCCCCGTCGCCGTCTCGAGCAGCCCGAGCGCCGCGTCGACGATCGCCTGCTGATCGGCGACGTCGAACGGCTTGCCCGCCGTGTGACCGAGTGGATAGTCGACGAAACACGCCCGCGGTGGACGCGCCGCCTGCAGGATGTCCTGTGCGCTGCCGACGCATACTGTCGGAATGCCGTGTGCTTCGAGGTGCCGTGCGACCAGACTCACGGTCTGGTGACACACGGGTCACATCGCGATCAGCAAGGCCGCATCGACGCCTTCGCGCTGCATCGCTGCGAGGATCGCAGGGGCGACTTCGTCGCGCACGCGACGCTGCGAATAAACGCCACCCATGCAGGACTGGACCCGCCCGGCGAGGCGCCCGATCCGACCGCGCGCCGCCGCGTCACGCAGCGCGCGCAACGGAAAGATGCAGCCCGGATCGCGCCGCGCATCGACGAGATAGTTCTCCGTGATGTGCGAGAAACGCAGATCCGCATCCGGCGTCGTCGCCGGGATGTCGCGAATCGAGGCATCGTCGCGGTAGTGATACGCGACCTGGCCGAGCGCATAGGCGCCCGACGTCGACAGCATGCCGAGCGTCGCCTGCGCCAGCGGCCTGGACAACGGTGTGAAGGACGCCGGTGCATCGGCGACGTACCAGCGGTAAGGCTGATAACCGAGTTGCACATAGCGGCGCGCAATGGTGTCGATGTAACGGACTGGCATGGGCATGAGGCATTCCCCGCGGTGGACGCCGCCAGCATAGAGGCCGCCTCGCATCCTTGTCACGACGCTGCGGGCGCGGTCCGTATAATGCGCGCATGTCGACTCCCCTTCGCGAGACCCGCACCGGCACTCCGGCCGATGAAGCCGCCGGCTGGCCAAATCGCATCCTCGTCGCGGGCACGGCCGAAGCGCCCGAAATCACCCTGACCGGCGAATGGTCGCTGCGCGGACGCGTCCCGCGCTACGACGCCGTCGCGGCCCACCTCGCACAGGCGCGCCGCGTGCGTGTCTCGGCCCACGAGCTGACCGCCTGGGACACGAGCGCCGTGACGTTTCTGGCGGCGCTCGTGCGGGACTGCAACGAACGCCGCATCCCGCTCGACCAGGCGGCCCTGCCGGACGGTCTGCGCCGCCTGCTCGCACTCGCCTTCGCGGTACCGCCCGCCGTACCACGCGCGGCCGCGACCCGCCCGGGCCTGCTCGCGACGCTCGGCCAGGCGACGCTCTCGATCGGGCGGGATCTGTCGCGGATGAGCGAATTCGCCGGTGAAATCATCTTGTCGCTCGCCCGTTTCACCAGGGGTCGCGCGCGTTACCGACGCGAGGAACTCGCGTGGCTCGTCGAGGAGGCCGGCCCGCGCGCGCTGCCGATCGTCTCGCTGATCAGCTTTCTCGTCGGCACCATTCTCGCGTACATGGGCGCGGTGCAGCTCGCGCTGTTCGGCGCCGAGATCTACATCGCGGATCTGGTCGGCATCGGCGTCGTGCGTGAGGTCGCGGCGCTGATGACGGGCATCATCCTGGCTGGCCGTACCGGTGCCGCATACGCCGCGCAACTCGGCACGATGCAGGTCAACGAGGAGATCGACGCCTTTCGTACGCTCGGCGTCTCCCCGATCGACTACCTCGTGCTGCCACGCATGCTCGCCCTCGTGGCGATGGTCCCGCTGCTGACCCTCTATGCCGGCATCGTCGGCATCCTCGCCGGCATGTTGATCGCCGTCGGCGTCTTCGATGTCGGGGCGCACGAGTACTACAACGAAACCCTGACCGCGCTCGAACTCAAGCACTTCGCCGTCGGCCTCGTGAAAGGGACGGTCTACGGCGCGCTCGTCGCCTATGCGGGCTGCCTGCGCGGCATGCAGTGTGGCCGCAGCGCCCAGGCCGTCGGCGAAGCGACGACCTCGGCCGTCGTGCTCGGGATACTCCTGATCACGATTTCGGCGTCGGTGCTCACCATCGTGTTCCACAAGCTCGGGATCTGAGATGACCGTACCGCACATCGAGGTCCGCGATCTGACGATGGCCTACGGTGACTACGTCATCCAGCGGGATCTGAATTTTACGGTCAACCGGGGTGACATCTTCGTCATCATGGGTGGCAGCGGCTGCGGCAAGAGCACGCTGCTGAAACAGATGATCGGACTGATCCGCCCGGCGCACGGTGCCGTATTGTACGAGGGCGAAGACTACTGGTCGGCACCCCCGCAGGCCCAGCTCGCGCGTCAGCGCAGTTTCGGTGTGCTGTTTCAGGCGGGAGCGTTATGGAGTTCGCTGACGCTCGCGGAGAACGTGGCGCTGCCGCTGCAGGAGTTCACCGAACTGTCGGGTGATTTCGTCACGGAGATCGTTGCGCTGAAGCTCGCGCTCGTCGGTCTCGCCGGCTTCGAGGACTTCTATCCGTCCGAAATCAGCGGCGGCATGAAAAAGCGCGCGGGGCTCGCGCGCGCAATGGCGCTCGACCCGGGCATCCTGTTCTTCGACGAACCCTCCGCGGGTCTCGATCCCTTGAGTTCGCGCCGGCTCGACGAGCTGATCCTCGAATTGCGCGACAGCCTCGGCGCGACCGTGGTCCTCGTCACGCACGAACTGGCGAGCATCTTCGCGATCGCCGACAACTCGGTGTTTCTCGATGCCGATACCAAGACGATGATCGCGACCGGCGATCCGAAGGTGCTGGCCCACGGGCCGGTGGAGAAAGTGCGGAATTTTCTGCAACGGGGGGGCACATGAGCCGACACGCGAATCCCACAATCGTCGGCGGGTTCGTGCTCGGTGCGGCGGCATTGATCGTCGCCGCCGTGCTGCTGCTCGCCGATGGCGGCTTCTGGCGGGATCGCCCCCGCTACATCATGTACTTCGAAGGCTCGGCGACGGGTCTGCAGGTCGGCTCGCCGGTGGTGTTCCGCGGCGTGAAGATCGGCAGTGTCGAAAGTATCGGCCTGTCGGTCGACGAGAGCCGGCTCAACTTCCTCGTACCGGTCGTCGTGCGCACCGACCAGTACGTCTTGAAGAACGTCGAAGGCCAGTCCGTCGCCCTCAGTGACATCGCCGAGAATTCCGAGCTGCTGCAACGCGGGCTGCGTGCGCGGCTGAAGACCTGGAGCTTTCTGACCGGTCAACTCTACATCGATCTCGATTTCTATCAGGATCGGCCGTTGACGTTGCATGGAGACGGCCAGGGCCTGCCGGAGATCCCGACGCTGCCGACCGAAGTCGAAGAGTTCACGAACAAGCTCGACAAGCTGAACGTCGAGCAGCTCGTCGAGGATATTTCGACGATCTCGGAATCCGTGCGTGAACTCGTGACGTCACCCGAAGTGTCCCACGCCCTGACGAGCCTCGACCAGACGCTCGAACATCTGTCGTCGCTGACCGCCCGCCTCGACAAGCGCGCGAATGTCGTCACCAGGGACGTGCAGACCGTGATGGACGAAGCGGCTTCGACGTTGCGCACGACGCGGGTGACGCTCGAGGAGAGCGCGGAGACGTTGCGCGCGGGCCGGCAGACGCTCGCCCGCATCGATGCAGGTGCGCGCAACATCGCCGAACTGACGCGTGGCGACAGCGGACCGATGCTCGCGATCACGCGCGCGAGCGAGGAACTCGCAACGACGGCAAAGTCACTGCGCGAAACCACCGGCGAAAACTCCGCGACGCATTACCAGATCAACGAGATGCTCACGGAGACCGCCGCCGCAGCGCGCGCGCTGCGGCTGCTCGCGGAGGCGCTCGAAGCGCAGCCCGAATCCGTGCTGACCGGGCGTGGAGGAGACGCACCTTGAACAGACTGCCGTGGCTCGTCGTGTTGCTCGTCGCCCTCGCCGGCTGTGCGCGTACCCCGCCTGCCCAGTACTACCTGATCCACGCGCCCGAGGCGGCGACGGCCGGCAACGCCGACGGGCCACGCATCGGGCTGGGGCCGGTACGGCTGCCGGCCTATCTCGATCGTCCGCAGATCGTCTCCTGGGCGAGCACGACGCGCCTGCATCTGTCGAACTCGCATCGCTGGGCCGAGCCGCTGCAGCAGAGCGTCGCGCGGGCGCTGCTCGGCCATCTCGCAGGGGCGCTGCCCGACGCGCAAATCGTGCCGTGGCCGTGGCGCGGCGCGCATTCGCCACCGCGGCAGATCGTCGTCGACGTGCAGCGTTTCGAACGCGCAGCCGATGGCACGCTGCATCTCGACGCACGCTGGACCGCGCAATCGAGCGACGGCTCGGCGCCACGCGCCTTCGACAGCGCGATCGCGTTGCCGGTGTCGGGTGCGGCGGACGATTACGATGCGCTCGTCGCCGTCGCATCGGCAGCGGTGGCGGCGCTCGCGCAGGACATCGCGGATCGACTGCCGTAACCCGCTGCGGACCGGTCGCACGGACGTGAGACGTGCCCGGGCACCCCTCGCGGGGGACGGCGATGTCGTGCCGGCGTAAACGTGCCGCTGTCAATCCCTGTTGGACTCACGTACGATGCCGCATCCGTCGGTTCCCCGCAGCCGACCTCGTCCCCTCGTCGCAGGCCTTCCGGTAATCGTTCCGCCGCCCGCTGCCCGGGTCACCCCATTTGCCGCTCAGTCGGCGAATCGTCACGCGGCACACTTGTGCCATTGGCGCCGCGTGACGCGCATACGGACAAAGCACGTCATCTGTTAGTGAGAGTTGAATGAATATTTACGTTGGCAATCTGGCCTACGGCGTCACCGACGCCGATCTCCGCGAAGCTTTCGGCGCCTCGGGCGAAGTCTCGAGCGCGACCGTCATCACCGACAAGTTCTCCGGTCAGTCGAAGGGCTTCGGCTTCGTCGAGATGCCGAACGCGGCCGAAGCGAACGCCGCGATTCGCGCGCTGAACGAGAAGCCGCTGAAGGGACGCAACATCCGCGTCAACGAAGCGAAGCCGCGCGAAGAACGGCCGCGCCGCAACGCCTGGTAAGGAAACGCTGCGCAAGCAGCGTTGCCGCGGGCCACGGATGGCCCGCTCGCGAATCGAGTGCGCAAGCACCCGACTCGCGGACCTGAGCGTTCACCGCTGCCACCCGGGCACGGGCCGCGCGAGCGACCCGGTCCCGCGCGTGGCTCGACGTTGTCCCCCTGGGACGCGTCCCGGCGTGCAGACGGGCATGCCGATCCTCCTGCCGCGCGGCCGCGTGGCGGACCGCAGCGTGGTTGTCGTACGGGTGTGGCCACTTGCTATAGTGACCGCGAGGCCGAGCGTCCGTCGCGACGCCAGACTTCGTCGTCGACCCGAACAGCAACAGGACACTCCCATGGAAACGCATCCGCCGCTGCGCGCCGAACTGCCGCCGGACTTCGACTTCGATCGCGTGGCGTGGCGCCAGCTTCTCGGCAGCCCCCAGTTCGACTATCCGATCGACTACCTGATTGCCGTCACGCACGCCGATCGCGCCGCGGGCCGGCTCGATCTGCTCGTGAAGTGGGCGCCGAACGCGTATTGCCACTTTCACCGTCATGTGTGCAGGACCGTCTCCGTCGTCATCGACGGGGAGCAGCACGTGATCGAGACGCGGCCGAAGGAAATCGTCCACAAGACCCGCCAGCCCGGTTTCACCGGGCAGACGCCCGACAACGAAGTTCACATGGAGCGGGCCGGGCCGGACGGCTGCATGATGCTGTTCGCGATGCAGGCAGACGACGGCCGCCTGTTCGAAGTGCTCGACAAGGACGGCAACGTGCTGGCGACGGCAACGCTCGACGACTTCATGGCCGATCGCATCGGCCGCCCGCAGGCCGCCGCCTGACGGGAGTGCCCGCGACGGCGCTCAGTCAAACATCGCGACCGCGCGCGTCCAGCCACCGGACGCGCCCTTGATCTTGCACGGGAAGCAGGCGACGACGAAGCCGAACGCGGGCAGGCTCTCGAGATGGCGCAGCTTCTCCATGTGACAGTACGGCGTGTCGATGCCGGCGTAGTGACCTTCCCAGATGATGGTCGGGTCCCGGGTCGCCATCCAGCGCTCGAGCGTCTTCGAAAATGGCGCGTCCCAACTCCACCCATCGATGCCGGTCACGCGGACGCCCTGCTGTGTCAGCCACAGCGTCGCCTCGCGCCCGACACCACAGCCGGCATGGATATAGCGATCCGTGCCGTACATCTCGCCGGCGCGGGTGTTGACGAGCACGATGTCCATCGGCTGCAGCGTATAGCCGATGCGCGCCAGCTCCGCCTGCACGTCCGCCGCAGTGGCGACATAGCCATCCTCGAAGTGACGAAAATCGAGTTTGACGCCCGGTCTGAAATACCAGTCGAGCGGCATCTGATCGATCGTCGGCATGGGATTGCCGCTGCTGTCGCGCGAGTTGTAGTGATACGGCGCGTCCATATGCGTGCCGTTGTGCGTCGTCAGCGTGATGTGCTCGATCGCCCAGCCTTCACCCCCCGGCAGATCCTGCTCTTTCAAGCCCGGAAAGAGCTCGCACATCAGCTTCGCGTTCTCCTTGCCGGTGACGTAGCGGATCGACGGCCGCATGAAATGCGGATCGACGACGGTGTCGTTGTCGAGTGGTTGCGAGATATCGACGATGCGGGACGGCAGTTTCACGGATGTAGACCCCCAGGGCTGTTACAGGCGGCAGCTTAATCGCGGGCAAGGACAGCGCCAATCGTGGCATCGGGCGCGCGGCGGCGTCTGCCGATCGCAGTACGCATGACAATCGGTGTGCGTTCGTCGCACAATGCGCGCCCCGCCATGCCCGTCGCCTTCATGATTCGCAGCGCCGCCCGCACTTCGTGTTCACTCGTGCTCGCGCTGGTGCTCGGCCTTGCCGGCTGTGTCGCGCCGGTGCTGCTGATGCCGGATTCGAGCCAGGTGATCTGGGCGCTGCTGAAGCCACTCGTCGGATTCGACCCGAACACGGTGAACCTGTGGGAGCAGCCCGTCATCAGACAGCGCATGACGACGCTGCTTGGCGCGCGCTATGCACCCGTGATGCAGATCATCCGCACCGCGAACGAATTGAAGCAGGAAGGCCCGCTGTTTTACGTGGTGTCACGCTTCACGCCGGTGCCCGACATCGCGGACAAGGCGGGTCTCGTGTGGAACAAGGACACGAATCAGTTCGCGGCACTGCTGCACAAGGACGGCGTGACGGAGATTCTGAGCGAAAAACTGCACACCGCAGTCGTCGAGCGCGCGACGGCGGAAGTGCAGCAGCGCTGGCCGCAATGGCCGACCGAACTTGCGCCGCTCGCGGCGCTGGCGATGCCTCCGGCTGCAGCGTCGATGCCTGATGCGCCGCCGACGGAAGTGCCGTTCGAGATTCCCGCCCCGCCGCTGCCGTCGACGCCGGTCGTCATCGATCCACCGTCCGCCCCACCGGTACCGCAGCCGCTGCGCGCGCCGATCACCGGGCCGACGACTCCGTTGCCGCCACTCTCCGGCGCGCCTTGAACGCCAGGTGGGAAACGGCGGCCGGTGTGCGTCCCGGTCGGCATCGGCGATCCGGACGAGCCCGGGGCGGACTCGTCCGGCGCAACCTCACTTGTAGTGCTTGAGGAAATCCGGCTCGCGTTTTTCGTTCAGCGCCGACACGCCTTCCTGCGACTCCGCGGTGTTGTAGTACAGGCGCAGGGCCTGCATCGCGAGGCCGCCCATGCCGCGGATCGATTCCGTGTCGGCATTGAAGCTCTTCTTCGCGAGCGCAATAGCCGTCGGGCTGCGCTTGTTGATTTCCGCACACCACGTCGCGACTTCGGCATCGAGCTGGTCGTCGGGCACGACGACGTTGGCGAGCCCCATCGCGAGCGCCTCCTGCGCCGTGTAGCGCTTGCACATGTACCAGATTTCACGCGCCTTCTTCTCGCCGACGACGCGCGCGAGATAGGCCGTGCCGAAACCCGGATCGACCGATCCCATTTTCGGGCCGACCTGGCCGAAAATCGCATTCTCGGAGGCGATCGTCAGATCGCACAGCGTCGCCAGCACGTTGCCGCCACCGATCGCATAGCCACGTACGCGCGCAATCACCGGCTTCGGGACGTCCCGGATCACTGAATGGAGTTCCTCGACCGGCATGCCGACGGAGCCGCGGGCATCGTTGTCGCCGTACTGGCCGCCGGCGTGATCGGATTGATCGCCGCCGGTGCAGAAGGCCTTGTCGCCGGCACCCGTCAGGACGATCGAACCGACGTTCTTGTCCCAGCCGACGTGCAGGAAGGCGTCGAGCAGTTCGACGACGGTGCGCGGCCTGAACGCGTTGTATTTTTTCGGGCGGTTGATGCAGATCGTCGCCGTGCGCCCGTCCTGCGTCACGATGATGTCTTCATATTGGCTCATGTCGTTCCTCTTGCGTATGGGGTGAGTGATTCTGATCTATCCGATCATTGTATAGCCGCCACTGACACTGAGCACCTGGCCGGTCACATGACCTGCAACCTCGTTCGAGGCCAGGAACAGCACGGCATTCGCGGTGTCTTCGGGGCGTCCGAGTTTCCTCAGGGGCAACGTCTTGGCGATCTGCGCGATCTGATCGGCGGTGAACATCATGTCCTTGGCGACCCACATGCTGTGCTCGCCCATTTCACTCGCGTCCGGAATCGTGACGCCCGGGCAGACCACGTTGCAGCGGATGCCGTAGCGTCCGTTTTCTTTCGCAATCGTCTTCATGAAGCTGTTGATCCCGGCCTTCATCGCGCCGTACACCGCTTCACGCGGTTCGCCCTGGCGGCTCGCATCGGAACTGATCGACACGATTGCACCGCGCTGCTTCGGCGCCATGATGCCGAGCGCCGTATGGGTACAGTTGAGCACGCCGACGAAATTGACCTGGATCAGCTTCTGCCACAGCTCGGGCGTGGTCTGCGTGAAGAACGCAAAATGATCCCAGCCGACGTTGTTGACGAGCACATCGACGGTCCCGCAGCGCTCGACGGTGCGTGCGAACATCGCCTGCACCTCGTCCAGTTTCGTGACGTCGCAGCGTATGACCTCGGTTGCCGCGGCGCCGGCCTCGCGTGCGAGCCCGGCGACGTGCCCGGCCTGGCGCTCGTCGATGTCGGCGAGCGTGATGTCGGCACCTTCGCGCGCGAAGCCGAGGGTGATTGCACGGCCGATGTTCGAGCCGCCGCCGGTGATGACGACGGCCTTGCCTTTCAGTCCGAGGTCCATGGGGTTCTCCTCAGTCGGGGTAATTCGCCGTGCGTCGCTCGAGGAAGGCGCTGATGCCCTCCTCAAAAAAGCCCGCACTCGCGCAGAGAATCTGTCCGCGATCCTCGAGCGCGATCGCGGCGTCCAGACTCGGCGCATCGATGTTGAACCGCAGTCCGTCCTTCGTCAGGCGCAGACCCATCGGCGAGGTCTTCAGCATGTCTTCGGCCATCGCACGGCCGGCCGCTTCGAGCGCAGCGGGCTCGACGACTTCCGAGACGAGGCCGATGGCGAGCGCACGCTCGGCCGTCACCATGCGGCCGGTCATCATCATTTCGGCCGCGATGCTGCTGCCGACGGCACGTGGCAGAAAGTAGCTGATCCCGACGTCGCAGCCGGTCAGCCCGACCTTCACCATCGCGACGTTGAACTTCACGTCGCGGGCCGCGATGCGCACGTCGCTCGCGAGCGCGAACGCGAGACCGCCGCCGGTCGTCGCGCCATGCGCGAGACAGATGATCGGCTGCGGACAGCGGCGCATGCGGAGAAAGACGTCGCTGACCTGCCGCTGGGCGCGCATGCCGATGACAGGCCCGGCACTGACGGGCCCCGCAGCCTTCAGATCATAACCGGCACAGAACGCGCGACCCGCGCCGCGCAACATGACGACGCGCACGGCATGCTTGCGCTCGAGCCCCTCGAAGTAGTGCTGGAGTTCATCGCACATCAGCGGTGTGATCGTGTTCATCTGATCCGGCCGGTTCAGGCACAGCCAGTCGATGGCGCCGTCGTGCGTGATCGTGATCGTCGAGTAGTCCATGCCCCGGTCTCCGCCGCCGCTCAGACAGGGTCCCAGATGAACAGTTCGGGGGAACGGATCATCGCGAGGAAATCGTTCTCGAACTGCGGGATCACGCGCTCGACGATCGTCTCCGGCGTCCAGCCGTCGGCCGTATGCGCGGTCTTGATCGGACGATGCTGCGAGAACAGGTAGATTTCATTGTTGCGCACGCCGAGGATCTGCGCATTGACCTTGACCGCGGCATCCGAGAGCAGCGCGACGACGGCCGGCGCGACTTTCTCCGGGACGAGCTTCTTCAGTTTCTCGACGCGCCTCGCCTGCTCCGGGCTCGTGATCGGTATCGAATCGATCATGCGCGTCCACGCGAACGGGGCGATGCAGTTCGAGCGCACATTGAAGCGCGCCATGTCGAGCGCGATCGACTTCGACAGCGCGACGATGCCGAGCTTGGCCGCCGAATAATTCGCCTGGCCGAAGTTGCCGATGAGACCGGAGGTCGAGGTCATGTGCACCATCGCGCCGCTGCCCTGCTCCTTGAACACATTGGCCGCGGCGCGCGCCATGTTGAACGAACCCTTCAGATGCACGGCGATGACGGCATCCCAGTCGTCCTCGGTCATCTTGTGGAAGATCACGTCGCGCAGGTTGCCGGCATTGTTGACGAGGCCATCGAGGCCGCCGAGCCGATCGACGGTCTCGGCGACCATCTCGTGTGCGTCCTGCCACGACGCCACGCTCTTCGTCAGCGCGATTGCCTTGCCACCGAGCGCCTCGATCTCGCGCACGACTTCCATCGCCGGGCCTTCATCGCGCCCATCCCCGCCGATACCGACGCCCAGATCGTTGACCGCGACGGCGGCGCCCGCTTTCGCGGCTTCCAGTGCTATCGCGCGGCCGACACCGCGCCCCGCGCCCGTGACAAGGACGACTTTGCCTTTCAGAAGCATGATGATGTTTCCTGGTTGAACGGAGTGTCCGCGCGCAGCGCGGGGATGGCGGTATCGTAGAGCCCGGTTCGAGGCTTGGCCAGCCTGCGCGGCCACCGCGCCGGTTGGCAGCGACCGCGGCTTTCGACGAAGATTAGACTTCGTCCGAAGTACGGCTCGCATCGATGACCGCCCCCTATTTCTGCCCCCGCTGCGGCCTCGCGGCGCTAAATACTGACGACGACAAGTGTTACGGCTGCACGGGCTGCGGGTACATCTATTTCCACAACACGGCGGCAGCGGTCGCCGCCGTGATTGCGCGCGGCACGGAGATCGCGTTGATCACCCGTGCGAACGAGCCGGGTCGAGGCCTGCTCGATCTGCCGGGCGGTTTCGTCGAAGGCGACGAGTCGCTCGAGGCGGCCGTGATCCGCGAGGTCGCCGAGGAAACCGGCTTCAATGTCGACCACCCACGCTATCTGTTCTCGATTCCGAACCGGTATGACTATCACACGATCCGCTATCGCACCGTCGACGTCTTCTTCGCGTTCGATGTCGACCGCATTCCGCCGTTCACACCGAACGAGGAGGCCGCGGCGCTACACTGGTTGCGGGTCGAGGATGTCGATCCGCAACGTGTCGCTTTCGCGTCCGTGCGCGCCGCACTGCGGCGGCTCGACGAGTTGCGCAAATCCGCCTGAGGTGCCATGACCACGACCATTCTCTATAGCGCTGCCGCCGGGGTCGCGACGATCACGTTGAACCGCCCGGAGGCGATGAACGCCTTCGGGGCAGACATGCGCGAACTGCTCTACCACCGGCTGTGCGAAGCCGAGGCGGATTCGGCGATACGCTGTGTCGTCGTCACCGGTGCCGGCAAGGCGTTCTGTGCCGGCGGCGACATCGCGAGCATGGCGGATCTCCAGGCCCGCGACGATGTCGCAGCGATCCGCCAGCGCTTGCTGGCCGGCGGCGAGACCATCAAGTTCATCCGCGCGATGACCAAGCCCGTCATCGCCGCCGTCAACGGGGCGGCCGTCGGTGCCGGCATGAATCTCGCGCTCGCCTGCGACTTCCGCTACGCGACGGCGTCCGCGAAGTTCGCGCAGAGCTTCGTGAAAATCGGCCTCGCGCCGGACTGGGCAGGCCATTGGCTGTTGCCACGGCTGGTCGGTCCTGCGCGCGCGATGGAGTTGATGATGACGGGCGAGCGCATCGATGCCACCGAAGCACTGCGTCTGGGCATCGTCAATCGCGTGTTCGACGACGCACACTTCGATGATGAAGTGCGGGCGCGCACGCGGCTGCTGGCGACCGGTCCCGCGGAAGCGCTCGCGTTGATCAAGCAGGGCGTGCAGCGTGGCAGCGAGGCCACCCTGCCCGAAACTCTGGCATTCGAGCTTCAGGCGCAGTCCGCGCTGTTCCTGTCGGCCGACGCGCGCGAAGGCACGCGCGCGTTTCTCGACAAGCGTGCGCCGCGTTTCGGCGCGGAGAGCTGACCGTGCGCGGCGTCTTTGTCCGCGACTGGATGCCCTTCGAGCAATTGCAGCTCGAAGCGCTGCCGGTGCCCACCCCGGGGCCCAAGGCGGTGCGCCTGCGTGTGCAGGCGGCCGGCATGAGTTTCGCGACGAGTCTCGTCGTGCAGGGCAAATACCAGCGACGGCCGCCGCTGCCGTTCGTGCCGGGCACCGAAGTCGCGGGCATCGTCGACGCCGTCGGACAGGACGTGACGCGCTTCCGGATCGGCGACCGCGTCTGCGCGGTACTCGACTGGGGCGGCCTCGCCGAGCAGGCGATCGCGTTGGAAGTGAACGCCTTCGGCTTGCCGCCGACGCTCGAGTTCGCGCGTGCGATTTCGTTCACGAATTCGTACGCGACCTCCGCTGCGGCCTTGACCTGGCCGCATCTGCTGAACGTCCGGCGCGGCGACTGGCTGCTCGTGCATGGCGCCGCCGGCGGCGTCGGCATCGCAGCCTGCGAGATCGGACGCATTCTCGGCGCGACAGTGATCGCGACGGCGGGCAGCGATGCGAAGCTCGACATCGCGCGCGCCCACGGCGCAGCGCACGTGATCAACTATCGCACGCACGACTTCCGGGAGACGGTGCTCGCGTTGACGCAGGGCCGCGGCGTCGACGCCGTCTACGATCCTGTCGGCGGCGAGGTCTTCATGCAGTCCCTGCGCTGCATGGCGCCCGAAGCGCGCATCATGCCGGTCGGCTTCGCCAGCGGCGAGATCCCGCAGATCCCGGCGAACCTGCTGCTCGTGAAGAACCTGACGGTCTGCGGTCTCAACATGGGTCTCTACTATGGCTGGAGCCCGGTCGATCTCCGCTATGAATACGAGGCGCGCATGCGTGCGATCATGGATCAGTTGTTCGGCTGGTTCGAACTCGGCCAGATCGATCCCGTGCTCGGCGCCGCGTACCGGCTCGACGATTTTCAGCAGGCGATGAGCGACGTCCTGACGCGGCGTGCGGTCGGACGGATAGCGATCGTGATGGACGAAGAGGCACGGCGGCTGGGCGTATAGCGCCGACGTCGCAGCCCGGACAGTGCGCCGCTCAGCGCCACTCGGTCCGAGGTGACGCGGCACTACCGCATGCCCGGTGTCCGCCCCGAGAGCGCCGTCACCCGCACGCTCCCGGCGCAGGCAGGGGCTCGCGCTCGTTCAGCACCTGAGTGGTGGTGCAAGCGGCATCGATCCCCTCGTCGTTTCGCACGATGCGCGAATCATGGATCACGCGCCGCCTCGCCGGCATCCAGGCGCGCCAGCACGCGCGCCACGAGCCGATCGCAGTGCTCGCCGCCGAACTCGAACACCGTGCGCTCCGCGACGTCGAGCGAACGTGTCAATTGCTCGCGCAGCATCGCCTTGGCCCGAAAATGCCGGCTGCGCACGGTGGCGGCGGGAACGTCGAGCAATTCGGAGACGGTCTCGATGTCGAGCTCCTCGACCGAACGCAGCAGGAACACGAGCCGGAATCGTTCGGGCAGCGCCTCGAGCTTGCGTTCGATCAGGGCGCGGGCCTCCAGCCTCGCGACGGTCTGTTCCGGGAGTTCCGCGTTACTGTCGGCCACGGCGTCGACCTCTGCCTGGGGGATGGTGCTCACGATCGGGATCACATTCTGGCGGCGGGCACTGCGCCGCAGACGGTGCGTGCACTCGTTGAGCAGCACACGCGCGATCCAGGTCGACAGCGCCGCGTCGCCACGAAACTGGCCAATGGAGCGCCAGACACGGAGGTAGGTGTCCTGCATTGCATCCTCGGCCTCCGTCGGATCGCGCAGCACGGCGCGCGCCATGCGATACAGACGCCGGTTGTGACGTCGCATCAGAACCTCGAACGCCGCGCGATCGCCCGCGACCAGGCGTGCGGCCAGCGCGGCATCGTCGTCCGCCGACGCTGCCGGGTCCGTTGCCGGTAATCGAGTCATCGGATGCTGACCTCCCCTTTCATCGTCGGATGGAAAGCACAGGCATAAGCCTGCGTGCCCGGCTCGGTTGCGACATAGGTCCATGTGCCGCCGGGCGCGATGCTGCTGGAATCGAAGGTCTTCGCCGTCGCGGTCGCGGTGTGCGGAACCAGGTCCCTGTTGATCCATGTCACGCGGTCGCCGCGTCTTACGGTAAGCGTTGCAGGCACGAAGCGCATGTCCTCGATCGCGATCGTATATTCCTTCGCGGTAACGCCTGGTGCACTCGTCCCCGCCGCGCCGAGGATCGCCAGCGTGCAGGCGAGGACGAGTGCCCGCGGCGCACGTGCCAAGACGTTCACGCGCATGGCACGCTCACTCCTGCCCGAGACGGCCGACCTGGTCGAGGCTCGCCCGCAGCTGCCTCGCGTGCTCCAAATGGGCGACGAAGGCCGGCCGGACTTTCACGAGCAAGGCCTTCAGCTCCGCGTTCTGCGCGCTCGGGATGAGTGTCTCGTCGATGGCGTCGAGCACCGCCTCGTGATACGCCACCTCGTGTTCGACGTAGGCACGATCGAAAGCGTGGCCGTCGAGCTGCTGGAGCTTCGCGAGGTTCTCGTCACCGCCCTGCTGCAGGTTCTGGCTCGTGGCGTTCGGCTCCGGCGTCACCTGCAGCCGCGTCACGAGTTCGCTCGCCGCTTTGTTGACACCTTCGTGATCGACGACCATGCGCTCGGCAAACGCGGCCACTTCTTTCGACTGTGCCTTGGACGTGGCGAGCTTGCCGGCATCGATGTCGACCTGGTTGGCGGTGACGACGATCGCGGCGATCTGCGGGTCCGTCGGTCCTTCGGCCTGGGCCGCGAAGACGGTAACGGCCATGCTCAGCACCAGGGTGCTGGCTGCTTGCTTGAAATTCATGTCGATACTCCTGTGTTGCATGAGCCCGGCCGCCATGTCGGGTGGCCGGGCACCGCCCGCACGGCGGGGGTATTGCATTGGAGGTCACGAGATCGCGCCGCGTTCCGGTGTCGCCATGACGGGTCTCAATCGCGGCGGCGCGGCGGGAAGCGCCACCACGCGAGGACAACCAGCAGCCCGAAGGCGGTATAGGCCGCGGTGAACACCCAGCCCGGCGCCTCGTAATACAGCAGGCGCTGCACCCAGTGCTCGACGAAGCTCGCGCCGTAGGCGGCGGAATCGCCGCGGACGCGCAGCCAGGACTCCAGCGTCGTGAGCGGACAGATCTGCCCGAACCAGCTCTGGAGGATGACGAAGCCGATGGCGGCGAGATGTGCCAGCCGGAACCACCAACCCTCGACCCAGCGCCAGCCGAGCCGCTTACCGAGCACGATGAGGACAAGGCCACCAACGACGAAGAGCACGACGCCGAAATGGAGCAGAAGCACCGCATCGGCCAATAATGTGTAAGGCATGATGGGCGACCCGGCGACGCTCAAGGCCCGCGCCGTCGGGGTCCCTCGATGGGCTTCATTCGCGCGATGTCAGCCGCGCTGCAGGAAGGTCATCAGATTGCGGGTTCATCGTGCGCATCCCGGCTTGAACGAAGAGCGACAGTATAAGAACTCCTGATACGAGCCCATCGCGAGAATTCGTTGAGTTATCCCACACGCCGGGTCTATCGTTCCGTGTGCGCCATTGCGAGCGACCGACGACTCGTCGAGTCGGGCGACCGGTCTTCAGCCGAGGAGCTATTCCAATGAAGTTTTCCGTCATCTTCAGTTTCGTCGCCCCGCCCGGTTCGGGCACCACGCATCTCGACACCTTCCGGGAATGGCGCCGCTTCGCGCCGTTGATCGAGGATCTCGGTTATCACGGCCTGCACGTGACCGAGCACCACTTCCAGCACGACGGTTTTCTGCCGAGTCCCCTGATCGCGCTTGCACAGGCCGCGGGGCTCACGCAGCGCGTGAAGCTGGTGCCGAACATTCTCGTCAGCACGCTGTATCGGCCCGTGCAGTTGCTCGAGGATCTGGTGACGCTCGACAACCTGTCCGAAGGCCGCCTCATCTTCGGCACCGCGCCGGGCTATGCGTCCGAAGAGTTCGCAGGCCGCGGCGTGCCGTACGCGGACCGCTTCAGGCTGCACGAGGAAATCATCGATTTCCTGCAGCACGCGTGGCGGAATCCGGACGACATCGGATTCGCCGGGCAGTTCTTCCAAACCCCGTCCCTCAAGCTGCGGCCCGTGCCGATCCAGCGCGAGCTGCCGCTGTGGTACGGCGTCTCTGGCCCGCAGTTGCTGAAGCGGGCGGCGCGCCGGCGCGCAGTCCTGGTCGCCTCTCCCCGCCACAC
>JADZCB010000173.1 GCA_020851775.1 Gammaproteobacteria bacterium | reverse complement strand
TCGACTTCGACTGGACGCGGGCCGAGCACGAACCCGCCACGCTCCACGTCCTGCGCAAGGAATGCAAGAAACTGCGCTACCTGCTCGAAGGCTTCAAGCCGTTGTTCGACGCCGCGGACGGCCGGCGCGCCATTGCGGAGCTGAAACGGCTGCAGACGGCGATGGGCGACACGTGGGATCTGCACGTGCATCACGGCCTGATCGCGGCGCTGACCGCGTCGTTGCCGGTGGCCGACGCGCGCGAAATGCTGCCGGTCGTCGTCGCCCTGGGCACACGCCTCTGCGCCCTCGAGCGCGCGCACGTCGAACTCGTGTCCCGTGCCTTCACCCGCTTCCGCAACCCTGCCGTGCAACGGATTTACAGCCGTCTGCTGCACCGGCCATGATCCGGGCATGATCGTCGTCGCGACATACAACCTCAAAGGCGGCGTCGGCAAGACGGCCGCGGCGGTCAATCTCGCACATTGCGCGAGTCGCGCCGGGTATCGCACGCTCCTGTGGGATCTCGATCCGCAGGGTGCGGCCGGTTACTACTATCGCGTCGAACGTTCGGCATCCGACGATCCCGCGCGGCTGCTCGACCGCAAGCGCGATCTCCGTGCGGCCATTCGCGGTACCGGTTATCCATTGCTCGATCTGTTGCCGGCGGAACTCGGCTGCCGCAATCTCGATGTCGCGTTGAACGACCTGAAGAAGCCGACCAAGCGGCTCGGGAAGCTGCTCGCGTCGCTCGCCGAGGATTACGATCTCGCGATCCTCGACTGCGCGCCGCATCTTTCGCGCGTGTCCGAGAACGTCTTCGACGCCGCGGACTGGCTGCTCATCCCCGTCATCCCGACACCGCTGTCGGTACGTGCCTATCGCCAGATCCGCGAGTTCGCAGCCGCCGGAGGATGGTCACCCGACAAGCTGCTGCCGTTCTTCTCGATGGTCGATCGCCGCCGGCAGCTTCACTGCGAACTCGTCACCGCCTTCGCCGCCGATCATCCCGAAGTACTGCGCAGCTTCATTCCGTATACGAGCCTCGTCGAGAAGATGGGCGAGCAGCGTGCGCCGGTGCTGGCCTTCGCGGCGAGCAGCCCGGGCGCGCGCGCCTTCGTCGCGCTGTGGCAGGCGTTGTGCACGCGCATCGGGCTCGCGCCGGGCGCCGTCGATGTCCCCACCTGAACCCGTCGCGCTCGCCACGGAACTAGCCGCGGCGATCAAGCACTGGGGTGTTAAACTGGGCTTCGGGCAAGTTGGCATCACCGGGATCGATCTCGGCGCCGACGAAGCCCGCCTCGCGGCCTGGCTCGCGCAGCACTATCACGGCGACATGGACTGGCTCGCGGCGCACGGCTCGCGGCGCAGCCGACCGGCCGAGCTCGTGCCGGACACGCTCAGCGTCATCAGCACGCGCTTCGATTACCTGCCGGAAGCACAGACCGACGCGTGGCGGCAGTTGAACGATCCGGCCGGCGCTTACATCTCGCGCTACGCCGTCGGTCGCGACTACCACAAGCTGCTGCGCCGGCGTCTGCAGCGCCTCGCCTCGCGGATCGAAAGCGCGATCGGGCCGTATGGCTACCGCGTATTCACCGACAGCGCGCCGGTGATGGAAAAGCCGCTCGCCCGCAATGCCGGCCTCGGCTGGCTCGGCAAACACACCAATCTGATCGATCGTCACACCGGATCATGGTTCTTTCTCGGCGAGATCTATACCGATCTCGCGCTGCCGAGCGACCCGCCGATGACCCGGAATCACTGCGGAAGCTGCACACGCTGCATCGACATCTGCCCGACCGGCGCGATCGTCGCCCCCTATGTACTCGATGCGCGGCGTTGCATCAGCTACCTGACGATCGAGCTCAAGGGATCGATCCCGCACGAGCTGCGTCCACTGATCGGCAACCGCGTCTACGGTTGTGACGACTGTCAGCTCGTATGCCCGTGGAACCGCTACGCGCAACCGACGACGGAACCCGATTTCCAACCACGCCACGGGCTGACGACCGCGCGCCTGCTCGATCTCTTCGCCTGGGACGAAACGACGTTCCTCGCGCGCACCGAGGGCTCGGCGATCCGGCGCATCGGATACGAACGCTGGCGGCGCAATCTCGCGGTCGCCCTCGGCAACGCCCCGCGCTCACTGGCCGTCCTCACCGCGTTGAAAGCCGCGCGCGACGCGTCACCGCCACTGGTGCAGGAACACATCGACTGGGCGATCGCGCGGCAGTCGGGAATCGAAGACTAGCCAAGAACACCGAGCACACCGAGAGATGGAATCGCTAGGGAAATGAGAAGCCGCCACGCGAGCGCGTCACTTCGCACGGACGTCGCGGCGGCCTCATCCAAGCCCTTTTCCCTCTGTGTTCTCGGTGTTCTCGGTGGCCATTCCAGCGCCTCAGAGCGGGATCACGCCATAGCTTTGTGCGCCGCGATCGCCTCGACCATCTTGACGCAGGCGTCGGCGCAGGTCTTGCAAACGTCGTGCTTCGCTTCGTGTTTGCGGCATTCGGCTTCACAGGCCTTGCAGCTCTCGGCGCAGACGTCGAGCAGGGCGTTCAGCCGTGGCGACGACTGCGCGGCAAGCTTGCCGGCTGCGGTGCACAGCGCAGCGAGCTCACGTACGCGCGCGGCGCACTCGACGAGGGATGTATCGCCTGCGCCGAACATCGCGAGGCAATGCTGGTCACAGACGTCGGCTTCGGCGACGCAGTGGCCGGCAGCCGCGATGAGATCGCGTGCACCCATCGCATGATGCTGGTGGTGCCCGGACGGTTCGGCGTGCGCGCCGACAGCCAGCGTCGCGCCGAGCGCGCCTGCGGCGCCGAGCCAGGCGCGTCGCGTCGAGAGCGCCGCGCGGAGGGAATCCTGATCGTCATCATGTCGGGCACGCACATCCATCGAAGTCTCCTTGCAGGGCTTGCATCAAAGCGCACGACTATAGCGAAGCGATGGCCCGCCTGTCGTCGCTTTCGCGACCGGCACGTGGTCGGGCTGCGGCTCCATCGCCTACACTGAGCCACAATCGACAGTATGGTGGCCCCTGATGCAGGGCTATTTCGATCTGAACCCGCAGGTCTACGACAGGTGCGTGCGCCTGTTCGAGCGCGGCCGCAAACTGCTCGGCGTCCGCATCCAGATGCACCACGAACAGGGGCAGATCGACGCGGGAGACATCTTCCTTTTCAATCATTTCGCCCGCGCCGAAACCTTCATCCCGCAGTACTGCATCTACGAAGCGACGGGGACGTTGTGCCGCTCGGTCGCCGCCGGCGAACTGTTTCGTGGCAATGAACGATTGGCCGGACTGCTGCGCGACGTCGGGGCGGTGCCGAACGATCACCCGGCGTTGCTGATCCTGCTCGCGATCGATCTACTGAAAGGCCGCAAGGTGGTCTTCTTTCCGGAAGGCGGCATGGTGAAGGACCGCCAGGTCGTCGATGCGGACGGCCGCTACAGCGTGTATTCGCGCGCTGCGAGTGCGCGGCGCAAGCATCATTCGGGCGCGGCGCGCCTCGCCGTCGGCCTGCAGATCTTCAAGCTCGCGGTGCTCGCCCGGCTCGAACGCGCGCGCCAGGCGGACGTCGAACGCTGGGCCGAGCAGATCGGCTTGCCGTCCGTGCAGTTGCTGATCGAGCGCGCACGGCGTCCGGTGACGGTGGTGCCGGCGAACATCACGTTCTATCCGCTGCGCACCGACGACAACTTTCTGCGTCGCGGCGCCGACCTCGTGTTCGGCAAGCTGTCGCCGCGCGCGACCGAGGAATTGATCATCGAAGGCAATCTCTTCTTCAAGGCGACGGACATGGACATCCGGCTCGGCGCTCCCGTGCGCGCGGACGTCGACTCGAACCTCATCGACCGCTACACCGCACGCCTGCTCGCACGTCACCTGCCGTCGCTCGAAGCCATCTACACACGCGAATGGTTCGCCGCCTCGCTGCCACGCCGCTTCGCGGCGCGTCGGCTCGATCGGGCAATCGAACGCCTGCGCGATCGCTGCATGCGCGACATCTACCGGACCGTGACCGTGAATCTGAGCCATCTCGCGGCACGACTGCTGATCATCGCGCTCGAACACGGCATGGCGCGTCTCGATCGGCATCGGCTCGCGCGGCTGATCTATGTCGCGCTGAAGAAGCTGCAGACACGCGACGACGTCTATCTCCACCGCAGCCTGTACAACCCGCAGCTCTATCGTCAGCTCGTCGACGGCGACTGGCAGGAGCTGCGTGAATTCCTCGATTCCGCCGTCGCGCACGAGCTCATCGCGCGTGACGGCGATGCGCTGCTCCTGCTCGACAAGCTGCGCCAGGATCATGACTTCGACAGCGTCCGGATCGAGAATCCGATCGAGGTCTACGCCAACGAAGTCACGCCGATCGACGCGGTACGGGACGCGACAGCTTCCGCCTGGGACACGTTCGATGCGCTGACGGCGCGGGATTTCGCCGCGCTCGCCTTCGATGATCTGCGCATCGAGCACGAATGGGATCGACGCCTGTTCGACAAGGACCGACACCGCGAGATGAACGCCCGCGAGACCGCGACTGCCGATGCGTCTCCGTTCCTGCTGCTCGGCGAGCGGCCGCGGCGCGTCGGCGTGCTCCTCGCGCACGGCTTCCTCGCCTCACCGGCCGAAGTCCGCCCGCTGGCCGAACGCCTGCACGCGGCGAACTTCCGCGTACTCGGGGTGCGCCTCAGAGGCCACGGGACCTCGCCGTGGGATCTGCGTGAGCGCGCGTGGCGCGACTGGCTCGACAGCGTGCGGCGTGGTTATGACATCCTGCACGCCTACTGTGACGAGATCTGTCTCGTCGGCTTCTCGACGGGCGCGGCGCTGTCGCTGGTGCATGCGGCGGAACAGCCGTCGGGGCTCGCCGGCCTCGTGGCGTGCTCGACACCGGTCCGCTTCCGCAATCGCAATCTGCGTTTCGTGCCGTTCGTGCACGGCGCGAACCAGATCATCGAATGGGTCTCCAGTCACGAAGGCGTGATGCCGTTCCGGCCTAACGATCCCGAACATCCCGACATCAATTACCGGCACATGCCGGTGCGCGGCCTGTGGGAGCTGACGCGGATGGTGTCACACGTGAAAGATCGGCTGCCGGCGGTGCGCTGTCCGGCGCTGATCCTGCAGGCCGATGACGATCACGTCGTCGATCCCGACAGCGCGCAACAGGTGTACACCCGCATCGGCAGTGTCGAGAAATCGCTGTATTACATCCCGACACGCCGCCACGGCATCGTCAACGAGAACATCGGCAACACGCATCTCCACATCGTCGAATTCCTCGAGCGGATCGACGCGGCGGACGTCACGAACTGACGTTCGGCGCTGCGGCCGCGGCTGCAGCGTTCCCCTTCGCAACATCCGGCGGCGGCAGGTGTTCGAGCCAGCCGCGCAGTCGCTTCGCGACGTCCTCACCGGCGCCGTCGAGACGGGCGTCGACGCCGTCGAGATCGACGCGACGATGGGGTGCCGCCTTGGCGAGCGGCAGCGCGGCGCGCGCATCGGCGGCCTTCACGGCGGCGGGATCGCGCAGCGGCACGAATTCGATGCTCGGCACGGTGAGCGCGCCGACGTCGCCCGTCCAGCGACCAATCGCCGCGAACGCACCGACGCGCGCAGGCAGTCCCGCGGCATAGCAGCCGAGCACGGCGGTCACGCTGCCGTCGGCAGCGACGATCGTGACGGGGGATGGCGCCGTCGCGCCGGCGGGCGGCGGAGCGAGCGCCGCCTCGAGAGCGCGGAGCGCCGCCTCCACCCGCGGGCAGAATCCGGCGGGCGCGGCGGCGGTCGGCACGGCCTGTGCCGGGTCCGGCGTCGCGACGTCGGGCGCGCCATCCGGGGCAGGTGCCACCGCGGCCTCGTCCTTCGTGCCGGCCGCCGCCTCGCTACTCGCGAGCGGAGGCTGCAGCGCGAGGGTCACGAAACCGCCGGCCGGCGGCAGTGTGCGCAGGCTGCGGATTAACTCACGCTGATCGAGCAGTTCCTGTGGTGCCGGCACGATCAGCATCGCGCCGCGTGATGGACCCTGTCGCGGTTTGCGCACGAAGGCGACGAACTTGTGGTCCCCGGCATCCAGCCATTGCAGTTCATCGCCCGGTGCGAGCCGGGGCGCGATTTTCGCGTATTCGGCTTCGCGATCGGTGACGACGATTGCCTCTGCTGCCACCCCGCCACTGCCCTTCGCTGCCGGCGCCGCGTTCGCAGACGTGGGAGCCTCCGGCGGTTCCGCCGTCGCGGCGCCGACGCTCGCCGCGGGCTCGGCGGCGCAGACGAGACCCGGGGCGATCGACAGCACGAAGACAAGATGGCGAAGTACGAACGACATCGACGACCTGCAGAAAACGGCACAGGGTGCAGAGAAACGGATAGCGGCCGCGCCGACGTGGCGCTGAACCGCGCCGGGCTACTTTGGCCGGAATTTCCGGTACAGTGCGCGACCTCTCCCGACCGCGGCACCGAATCGGAGGCTATCCCATGCAGGCCGACGTCATCGCCCCATCAATCCTTTCGGCCGATTTCGCGCGTCTCGGCGCCGAGGTCGATGCCGTGCTCGCTGCCGGTGCCGGGTTCATCCAT
Source organism: Gammaproteobacteria bacterium (assembly GCA_020851775.1). Classification (GTDB taxonomy): domain Bacteria; phylum Pseudomonadota; class Gammaproteobacteria. The sequence continues at coordinate 4,830 of JADZCB010000173.1, read as the reverse complement.
TTCGACGTGATGGACAATCACTACGTGCCGAATCTGACGATCGGCCCGATGGTGTGCCAGGCGCTGCGCAAATATGGCGTGACGGCGACGATCGACGTCCATCTGATGGTGGAGCCGGTGGATCACCTGATTGGCGAATTCGCGAAGGCCGGCGCCACCTACATCACGTTCCACCCGGAAGCGAGCCGGCACGTCGATCGCAGTCTCTCCCTGATCCGCGATCTCGGCTGCAAGGCAGGACTCGTGTTCAATCCGGCGACGCCGCTCGACGCGCTGCGCTACGTGATGGACAAGCTCGACATGGTGCTCCTGATGTCGGTGAATCCGGGTTTCGGCGGCCAGTCGTTCATTCCGTCGGCGCTGCCGAAGCTGGCCGAAGCGCGGCGACTGATCGATGCGTCGGGTCTGCCGATCAGGCTCGAGATCGATGGCGGGGTGAAGATCGACAACATCCGCGAGATCGCTGCAGCCGGTGCCGATACCTTCGTCGCAGGCTCGGCGATCTTCAATGCCAGCGATTACGCGGCGACGATCGCCGCGCTGCGCGCCGAAATCGCACAGGCCCGCGCGTGACCGGCACACCGCGTCGGGCAGTGCTGTTCGATCTCGACGGCACGCTGGTCGACAGTGCGCCCGACATCGCGGCCGCTGCCGACCGCGCGCTCGCCGACTGCGGCGTGCCGGGTCGTGGGATCGAGCGCATCCGCGGCTACATCGGCGGCGGTGCCGAGCGGCTCATCCATCGCTGCCTGACCGATCGGCTCGACGGCGTCGCCGAGCGTGCGCTGTTCGATGCCGCGTTCGCCGCCTTCTTTAAACACTATGCAGCCGATCTCACCACCCGTACGCAGCCCTATCCGGGGGTGATCGAGACGCTGGCCTCGCTCGCTGCGCGCGGTTACCGGCTAGGCTGCGTCACCAACAAACCGGCGCGCTTCACGACACCGCTGCTCACGGCGCTGGCCCTCGCGCCGTATTTCGACGCCGTCGTCGCCGGCGATACGCTGCCCGTGAAGAAGCCGGATCCCGCGCCGCTGCTGCATGCGATGACGAGGCTCGGCACGCAGGTCGCGACGACGACGATGGTCGGCGATTCGATGGCCGATCTGAATGCCGCCCGCGCGGCGGGCATGCGCGTCCTGTGCGTGTCCTATGGCTACTCACCGACCGCCAGACTCGCCGACCACGCGCCCGACGCGCTGATCGATCGCATGCCGGACCTGCTGCCGCTGTTGCCGGCCTGAGCGCTGCGTCACGCAACTCCGTCGTCGAGTCCGGTACGCGCCGGCGGCGACCACTCCCTCAACCGAAGGCGCGTGTAACGAGCTCGGTGTCGAGATACTCCGTCAGCGCCTTGATCTTGCCGTTCTCGAAACGATAGACCCAGCAGTAGGTGTTGTTGTACGCGACGCCGCGCCTGGTCATCGCTTCGCCGTGGCCCTGCACGACGACGAAGTCGCCATCGGCGAGCACATTGTCGACGTGGATGTGGATGTGACCGTCGACGAGGGCGTCGCGAAACGGCACCAGTAGTCCGTCGATGACGGCCTGCTTGCCGTCGAAAGTCTTCGACAGCACGGTGGATCCGATGATCGTCCATTGCACATCGTCGGCGAGGCTGTCGAGCAACGGTGCGCCGTTGCCGAGCGCGAGCTGCTCGAAGTTGTTGCGGACGATGTGCTTGTTGTCGCTCGCCGTGTGATTGCTGGCACCCATGTCGGCTCCCCGCGTTTTATCGTTCGAAGTGCGGCAAGCGTAAGCGCCACCTCGACAGTGCACAATCGGCGTGCGTGAAGGGAAGAAAAAATGCGGGGCGGGGAGACCGCCCCGGGGCTATTGCCACAGGAGGAGCGCGATGGCGTCGCGCTTTAGGCCAGTGTTACAGGAGAAATTCGTTCGTGGTGTCGCGTGTATCCCGGGTCGAAGTGCTGCCTATAATGCTTCAACGTTTTCTGTCGAGTCTCGTATGACGCGTACACCGAAGAAACCGCTCGATCGCGACGCCTGGCTGCGCAAGGCACTCGACGTGCTGTTCGCGCTCGGTATCGCACAGGTCAAGGTCGAGGTGCTGGCCCGCAAACTGAAGCTCACCAAAGGCAGCTTCTATTGGCACTTCCGCAACCGCGACGATCTGCTGCGTTCGATGGTCGACTGGTGGCGCGAACAACAGCTTTCGTTCATCGCACGCCTCGCCGAACGTCAGGTCGCCGATCCGCTCGCGCAGATCCGCGCCGTCATCGATTTCACGCAGCACACGGACGATTCCCGTCACGACATCGCAATGCGCGAGTTCGCCCGCTTCAACAAGTGGGCGGCACTCGCGGTCGCGACGGTCGATCAGCAGCGCGTCGACTATCTCACGCGACTCTTCCAGGCCGCCGCGTTCGATGAAGAGGAAGCACTGCTGCGCGCACGCACGCTGTACTTCTATCAGGTCGGCGAGTACACGACTTCGCTGCCGCTCGAACCCGGCCTGCGCGATGCGCTGGCCGCGCGTCAGTATCGGCTGCTGATCTGTCGTCCGCTCGACGTGCCCGACGAAGCATGAGCCGTCCGCCATCGCCGGCCCGGCCCATACGGTACCGTATACAGTTCCGTACGCTACCGTCTGGACGGGATCCGATCAAGCCCGTCGTGCAGGGCCGACGCATTCCGTGACGTTCCGTAGCGCATGTCGGCCGGCTGATGCAGTGCGGCGCTGGTGCGGGCCGGTGCTGGTGATGATCGCTGTCGCGCCGGCGCCGACGGCGTGGGCGCAGGAGGCCGAGTACGTGCCACCACCCCTCGGCGCCACTTTCGACTACGCGGGTCGGCTGTTCGGCGTCGACTGCACAGCATGGACGATTGTCGACGTCGCGAACGACGGCGCAGTCCGCGCCGAATGTGCCGGGCATCGACTCGCGCTCGATGCGAACGGCAATCCACGCACGGCAAGCGATCCGCGTGGCCGCACGCTCGTCGAATTCAAGCCGGCAGCACCGGGGCTGCGATTTCCGCTGACGACGGGCGCGCACTGGCGGCAGACCTATACCGCATTCACCGCGTTCAACAACCTGGTATGGGACGGCGAGGCGAGGTGCCGCGTCGAGGATCACGAAGTCGTGCAGGTGCCGGCGGGCAAGTTCGATGCCTTTCGCATCGAATGCGAAGACCAGTGGAAGGTCGGTCCGAAGAGCGGCTACACCCATGTCACCCGCTGGTATGCGCCGGCCGTCGCCGCGGTGGTGCGTCAGATCCATCGCGAAGATCCGATGCGCTGGAATTTCGAACTCGTGCATTACGCCAGCGCCCCGCCGCCGATGAAAGCACCGGCGCTGCGCATCGAAGCCATTCCGACACCTGGCCCGCGGCCGTCGTACGATCCGGCTGCACCGGACATTCTCGACCCCGACGAATATTGACCCGAGTAATGGAGAAAACCATGACCGAGCTTGAGCAAGCCAGCGTCGATCGGGCGCTGGCGTCCCGCCGTTCCGTGCGCGCGTTTCTGCCGACGCCGGTGCCGCGCGCGACGCTGGAAGACATCTTCACGCTTGCCGCGCGCACTGCGTCCGGCACCAACTGCCAGCCGTGGCGCGTGCACGTGCTGACCGGCGCGCGCAAAGAGGCGCTGTCGGCGAAGATCCTGAACGCCTTCGACGATCCGGACGTCGCGCAGAAATATCGCAGCGAGTTCCCGATCTACCCGAGCGAGTGGGTGTCGCCATTCGTCGATCGCCGCCGCAAGGTCGGCTGGGATCTCTACGGCCTGCTCGGCATCGGCAAAGGTGATCACGAACGCACGCACCGGCAGCACGCGCGCAATTTCACCTTCTTCGATGCCCCGGTCGGTCTCATCTTCACGATCCACCGTTCGTTCGGGTATGCGGCGTGGATCGATTACGGCATGTTCCTCGGCAACGTGATGACCGCGGCCCGCGCGCGCGATCTCGACACCTGCCCGCAGTTCGCCTGGGCCCAGTTCCACACGATCATCACCGAGCATCTCGCGCTGCCGGCCGAAGAAAAGGTGCTGCTCGGCATGGCGCTCGGCCACGAGGACACCACGGCGATCGAAAACACGCTGCGCACGGAGCGGGCGCCGCTTGCGGAGTGGGTCAGTTTCGACTCCTGAGCGACTACCCCGCGGCCACATGCTGCGTTGCGCCATGAAAGCACCCGCGCGGGTCACGGCAGATCCGCCGGGCGTGGCACGCAGCAATCGACATTTGCGCGCGGCTATTTACAGTAGGAACAGCTTTTCACGACGAGGTACACCATGCCGATGCCCGCGACACACACCCTCCGCAGCGCATCCCAGGTCCAGGCCTGCGACTACGAAGTGATCGTCATCGGTGCGGGCGTCTCCGGCATCTATCAATTGAAGCGCCTCGTCGATCTCGGTGTGCGCACCACGGTGCTCGATGCCAATGGCGACGTCGGCGGCACCTGGTACAACAACCGCTACCCGGGTGCGCGCTTCGATTCCGAGAGTTACACCTACGGCTATTCGTTCTCGAAGGAACTGCTCGAGGAGTGGAGCTGGAAGGAACGCTTCTCGCCGCAACCCGAAACCCTGCACTACCTGAACCACGTCGTCGACAAATTCGATCTGCGCAGGCACATGCAGTTCGGCGTGCGGGTCGCCGCCTTGCACTTCGACGAAGCGAGCGACACCTGGCGTGTGCATCTGAGTGACGGGCGCGTGATCACGGCGCATGTCGTCGTCGCCGGGCTGGGCCCGCTGTCGCAGCCGACCCTGCCCGAGATCCCGGGCATGGCCGACTTCAAGGGCATCTCTTTCCACACCGCGGACTGGCCGCACGAGCCGCTCGATCTCACCGGCAAGCG
>JADZCB010000172.1 GCA_020851775.1 Gammaproteobacteria bacterium | reverse complement strand
CTCACCCGACGAGCGCGTGGTGCATTGGACAGATTGGCTCGATTTCCGACGCCTGCTGCCAAGTAGCAGTGGCATTGAGAGCTCGCGCTACCTCGGTAAGTGGCTTCTTCTCGGCGTCGCAGTCGGCATCGTCGCCGGCCTCGGCGCGGTCGTCTTCTACCGTGCGCTCGAATTCGCGACGCAGATCTTCCTTGGCGATATCGTTGGCTACACGCCACCGCTTCCGGTTGGTGAGGGTTCACCGGTTCGCGAGGCGATGGGCCGGCCGTGGCTCCTGCCAGTTGTAACTGGTCTCGGCGGCCTGCTTTCTGGCCTCATCGTGTTCACGTTCGCGCCGGAGGCAGAAGGGCATGGGACTGACGCCGCGATCGAGGCGATTCACTACAAGCAGGGGCGGCTACGTGCGCGCGTTCCGCCGATCAAGCTGATCGCCTCGGCGATCACGATCGGGTCGGGCGGCTCCGGCGGTCGCGAGGGACCGGCGGCGCAGATCTCGGCCGGCTTTGGCTCAATCCTGGGCATGTGGCTGAAGCTCGATGCTCAGGACCGCCGCATCCTTGTCGCGGCCGGTATGGGCGCCGGCATTGGCGCGATCTTCCGCGCACCGCTCGGCGGGGCGCTGATGGCGGCTGAGATCCTCTATCTGCACGACCTGGAGGTTGAAGCACTCATCCCCAGCCTGATCGCCTCAATCGTTGGCTACAGCGTCTTCGGCTCTATCGAGGGCTTCACGCCCATCTTCGGCGCGCAGCCGGGCATCGCTTTCGGGAATCCGCTGACGCTCGGTTACTACGCGCTGCTCGGGCTCGTCTGCGGGGCTGTCGGCATTCTGTACGCCCGCACGTTTTACGGTGTCACCGGCGTCTTCCATCGGTTCCATATCCCGCGTGTACTGAAGCCGATGCTGGGCGGTGTGTTGGTCGGATTGATGGGCCTCGCCGTGAAAGGGTCGCTGCACACCGGCTACGGCTGGGTCCAGATCAGCATGACCGACGAGCTGAAGACGCTGCCGCTCTGGCTGGTTCTCGCGCTGCCATTCGCCAAGATCCTGGCAACATCACTCTCAATTGGTTCAGGCGGCTCGGGCGGCATTTTCGGACCCGGCATGGTTATCGGCGGCATGCTCGGCGCGGCATTCTGGCGCATCGGCGATGGCTTCCTGCCACTGCTGCCGACGAGTCCAGCCCCATTTGTCATCGTCGGCATGATGGCACTGTTCGGCGGCATCGCCCACGCGCCGCTGGCCGTCATGCTGATGGTCGCTGAGATGACCGGCAATCTGTCGCTGCTGGCTCCGGCGATGGTCGCAATTGCGCTGGCGACGTTGCTGATTGGCGACACGACGATCTACACCAGCCAACTCCCGAATCGTGCATCTTCACCGGCGCACCGACTGCGCTTCAGCTTCCCATTACTGTCATCGCTCTTCGTCCGCGACGCGATGTCGCCAGCAACGCCTGGTCAGTCGTGGACGAGCGACGAAAACGGCGTCGCGCTCGACCCGGACCAGTCCCTCGATAGCGCGCTGGAGCTGCTGGTTGAGGGCGGTACGCCTGCCGTGCCGGTTGTCGATCAGGGCGTGGTCGTCGGGCAGATCACGCATCGCGACATTGTCACGACTTACAAGGCGATGCTGGCGCGCGGTGTCCGCCGGGCGCGCTCGTTGCCGGAGGAGACGGCACTGTTCGAGGTGCGACTTGGTCCGAGCTCGCCGCTGGTCGGTCGTACGTTGCGCGATGGCTGCCTTCCGCGCGGCACGCTGGTTGTATCGATTATTCGCTCGGGCGAAACGATCTTCCCCAGCGCCACAACCGAGCTGGCGGCTGGTGATGTCGTCATGGTCGTCGCTGGCCCCGAGAGTGAGGCAGACCTGCGTACGTTCCTTGCGGGCGACGAGCCGGCGAATGTCGATGGAGACTCATGAGTCGCGGCGTTACTTCCCCCGTATGCGATCCGGCCAGGTATCGGTAAATGAAGCGGGCCGCGGATTGAGCGGGATAGGCGTTGCCTCTATCGTCTTTCCAGATCGGTCAATCATGCGGATGATTGCTTCGCCAGACCAACGATCCGGTGATCTCAGTGGCGCATAAATCAGCACGCTCCCCGCGCTAGCCTGATCCTCGAATACCGTTCCATCGGGAAGCTCAATCTGCAGCGCGTCGATCTCAGGTTGATAAACAATCGCGGCGACAGTGAGCGCTTGCCGCGCATCAATCGTGATCGCGCCCGTCCAGGGCGTTGTCGCATCAGCGCGAAACGGCTTGTAGACCGAGCCTGCGGTCTTCCACCTATCGTCACCGTCGACGCGGCGAGCGACATAGACGATGAGGTGGTCGATATCATCGGTTCCTGCTGCCGGACTCATGGCAAACACGACCGACACCGACTCGTTGCCCTCCAGATCGAACGGGCGCGGCAGATCGGCGAGCGTCCGTCGCTGAAGTACACGCAAATCGGAGGCTGTGACGCGTCGCTCCGATTTGAGCATCGCTGCCTCTCTGAGGAATTCTCGAATGAGATCCGGATGAGGGCCATCGCGCCCAATATCTGAGAGCATTGTGGCCTCGTGTTCCCTGGATGGTCAGAAATCTCAAACGAGTCCACTATTATGTGTACGACGCGCGGATAGGTAAGTCAATTGTCGCGTTCAATGACGGTGATTCGACCGGGCCAGGCCCGCCGACGTTCCCGATGCCGATCCCGTGTGACCAATCACCGGTTGAGCTGCCCGGCGCGCCCGCCGACTAGAGCGATCGGCGTTCCTACCAGCGTCCCCAATGCACAACCTCGTCCGGTTCCTTGCGCCCCCGACGTGCAGGTTGCGCTGGGACGGGGTAGCCGATGGCGATCGCGCCGATCGGGTCGAAGGCGTCCGGCACGCCGAACGCTTCGCGGAGCGGTGCAGGGTCGCGGACGCTGAAAAAGATCGCGCCGAGACCAGCGTCGACGACGCTCAGCAGCATGGTCATCGAGGCGTACGCGGTGTCGACGTACCAGTGCGGTATGCGCCAGCGTGCCTCGTAGTTTGCCGGGAAGCCCTTGTCCGGCTCGGCATAGCGGTCGAGATACGCCTGCTTGTGGGCGAAGGGGACGATGATGACCGGCGCGGTATGCATCGATGGCGAGCCGGTTGCCTCTTCCTGACCAGGTCGGTTCGTGACGTCCCAGAACGTTGCGCGGTCCTCCGGCGATTCCAGCACCAGGAAGCCCCAGCCCTGGCTATGGCCGGCCGACGGCGCGCGGGTACCGTTCGTCACGATTCGCTCGACCAGCTCCCGTGGAACAGATCGATCCGGATCGAACTGCCGGTGCATCCGTCGCTTGCGGATAACTTCCTGAAACTCCATCACTGCTCCTT
>JADZCB010000171.1 GCA_020851775.1 Gammaproteobacteria bacterium | reverse complement strand
CCGGTCGTCAGCCGTCGGGACGGGCAGTGCCGAGGGAATCCAGCCAGATCACGACGACGTCCTCGAGGGGCCGGACGGCCCGCAGCTCGAGCCGGAAGAACGTCGTGCCACGCGGCACATCGTCGCGCTCGAGCACGAGGCCCGGCATGCCACGGAAGAACGAATAACCCGTATGCGTCAGCGGATAGCGGGACCCCGCCTTGTCATAGGCGATCGCGGCGATGCTGCCGGGCGGCAGCACACGCGGGACGGCGTCGACCATCTCCCTGCGCTCGATGCCGAGCGCCTCGAGATTGCGCAGATACAGCAGAAGACGCGGGTTGCCGGTGTGGCAGCTCAGCGGTTCGCGCAGTTCGACGACCTGCCAGTCGGTCCCGATGTCGACCGGGCGGCCGCCGATGCCGTAGGTGTCGAGCGCGAGCCCGCCCATCGCGAGCACCCATTGCAGCAGCACACTCAGCATCGCCGCCGCGCGCCGGCCTGGTATCGACGGCGGGCGGGTGCGCCAGGATCGACATTCATGTCACGGAAATCCGAGCGTCTCGAGCCGGGTCGTCATCTGGCGTTCCGCTGCATCACCAGCAGCGAGTTCGCCATCGAGCACGCTGATCGTCACGTAGCCTTCGTCGAACAACCGGGTGTCGCTGCCCTGCTCCGTCGCGGCCCTCGGCTCGGCAGTGAACGCGAGCCGGACTTCGTCGGCCTGGCCGGTCGGCACGTAGTCGAAGGCGAACGCACTGTAACGCCCGCTCGCGGCGACGCGCACGCCGCGTGGCGCACCGGCCGGGACGACCGGATAGTTCACGTTCAGCACCACGTCTGCCGGCAGCAGCGGTCCGCCGCCGGCGGTCGCGGCGATACGCTCGACGAGCCCGGCGGTGAAATCCGCGCAGGCCGGGAACGCGGCCGTCGTGCTCGAAAACGGGGGCGTGGCGTTCTTCTCGTCGAGGTCCATGCCGACCGAGACCGCAATCGCCGGCACGCCGAGATATTCCGCCATCAACGCCGCACCAATCGTGCCGGACACGTTGGCGGTGGCGCCGACGTTCTGGCCGAGGTTCGCGCCCGACACGACGAGATCGGGCGCGTGATCCGCAAAGATCACCCGCAGGCCGATCGCCACGGCGTCGGCCGGGCTGCCGTCGACGGCCCACACGCCCGGGCTCTCTTCGCGGTATTTCAGCGGCCCCGTCGTGATGCGCCAGCTCGCCCCGCTCTGATTTTCACGCGGCGCGACCATCGTCACGTGATGACCGGCCGCACTCAACGCCGCGTGGAGCGCTTCGATACCGGGCGCCTGATAGCCATCATCGTTGGTCAGCAGGATGTCGAGCGCAGGTCCGCCGTCGTCGGCGGCGACCGGCAGGCCCGCGAGATTCGTCAGCAGCGGCAGCAACAGGGCGCCGAAGCGCAGGGCACGCGATATCAAAACGTCGTCTCCGTCCGGCTCGAAGGTGGCCGCGCACCGCGCATGCTAATGCATCGCGCGGCCGCCGGGTCGGCTGCGCGCTGTACCGACGGTGCGCTCCAGCCGCACTTCCATGTCACCATGTGGCTCGTGCACACGAGGAGAGTGACATGGAACTCGGCAGGCTCGGCGTTTTCTTTTTCAACGAGGGCATACCGGCCCGCGACGTGAAGTCGCTCGTGCGGCGTTTCGAGGGACTCGGCTACAGCGCGGTGTGGCTCCCCGAAGCGACCGGGCGCGAACCGTTCGCGAGCGCCGCGATGATCCTCGAGGCGACCGAACGCCTGATCGCGGCGACCGGCATCGTCAATCTCTACAACCGCGATCCGCTGGTGTCCGCGATGGGCCAGCAGACGCTCGCCGAGATGTCGGGCGGCCGTTTCCTGCTCGGGCTCGGCGTCTCGCACAGCTTCTTCGTCGAGGCGCGCGGCCATGCCTACGGCAGGCCGCTGCAGACGATGCGTGAATATGTCGCCGCGTTGAAACAATGTCACACCGAGATGTCGGTGACGCGCAATCTGCTGGTCGAAGGCTTGAGCCCACAGAACGTGTCGGTCGGTTCCCGCGGCGCGATCACGGCGGACGTCGGCGAGCTGCCGATTGTGCTCGCCGCCCTCGGCCCGAAGATGACGGCGCTGGCCGGCGAGATCGCGCAGGGCTCACACCCGTACAACACGACGCCGGCGCACACCGCGCGCGCGCGCGCGATCCTCGGTCCCGGGCCGTGGCTGTGTCCGGCGCAGCGTGTCGCGCTGACGAACGACGCACGCAAGGCGCGGCAGGTCGGCCGGCAGCTCCTCGCGCTGTATCTGAGCCTGCCGAACTATCGCAACATGCTGCTCGATTCCGGCTACGCGGAACCCGATCTCGAGGATGGCGGCAGCGATCGGCTCGTCGATCAGCTTCTCGCCTGGGGCGACGAGGAAATGATCCGTGCCCGGGTCCGCGAGCATCTCGACGCCGGCGCCGATCACGTCTGTGTGCAGGCAGTCGACCTCGACGAACCGGGGCGGCCTTGCCTGCGCACGCTGGAGGCCATCGCGGGCGTGTGACGACCGCGCGCCGCCTCAGCCGCCCGCGCGATAACCGCCGCCGAAGGTGCCGACGGCGCGTTCGCGACGCGGGGGTGGCGCGTCCTGCGCAGCGTCGGGCATCGTCACCTCACGCAACACCGCGCGATAGCCGCGGCTCGTCAACATGCGGGACCCGTGTCCGTTGGCGATCAGCAGACGACGGCACGCGGCGAGCCGATAGCACGGCACCCACATCAGCAGATGGTGCTCGAGGTGATGGTTGACCCAGTACGGCGCGATGAACGCACGTTCGATGGGATTGACGAGCGTCGTGCGTGCGAACCTGAACGGATCCCGGCGATCGGGTATCGCCGCATGCTCGGCGATGTTGCGCACGCGCAGGACGAGTTGCTGCCAGGTCAGCAATGGCAGCAACCACAACAGCGGGTAGAAATACCAGCGGCCGGCGAGCGCGAGCGCAGCGCAGAGCCCGGCGTTGACGAGCGTCTGCGGGCCCAGCGCCTGCCAATAGTGACGCAATCGCGTCGCGAGCGGTGCACCGGCCGGCCCGCACGCGGCACGCCACTGATCACGGCGCTGCGCGAAGCCCGTACGGCCGAGCAGATCGCGCAGCAGCTTGCGCTTCAGGCTGCTGCGCGGAATCGGGTAATGGCCGGTCAGGATCAGATCCGGGTCGTCGTCCTGCATCGTGCGTGCATGGTGCTGCAGGTGATACCGGCGATAGATGTCGGTGTCGGCGAACACCGGCCACGCGCAGAAGCCCTGCGTCAGAATCCGGTTCAGCGCGGGCGTCAGCGCCAGCATGCCGTGCGCCCCGTCGTGCATCAGGATCAGAAGCCCGAGCTGACGGCTGCCGATCGCGACGACCGCGAGCAGCCAGGTCACGGGATTCGGCCACAGCGCGACCAGCGCCATCGCGCCGAGGATCACGCCCCACGCATGCAGCACCAGCCATACTCCCCACGCGTCCGAGCGGCGGCGCAACGCGGCGATCTCCTCCGGCTTCAGCAGGCTGGCGGCAGGCGGTGCGGTGCGCATGTACGACTCCGTGAATTCCGGCTCGAAGCTTAGTACAGCAGGCGGGG
>JADZCB010000170.1 GCA_020851775.1 Gammaproteobacteria bacterium | reverse complement strand
CTGATACCGGTCGGGGAAGTCGCGCTCGACTGGCTGTCGCGCTGGTTCGCCGAAGGACGGCCGGCAATTCTTCGCGAACGACTGACGGACGCCGTGTTTCCGACGGCGCGTGGTGCGGCGATGACGCGCCAGTCGTTCTGGCACATCATCAGGAAGCACGGCCTGCGTGCCGGAATTACCGGTGTCCTGTCGCCACATACGCTGCGTCATGCGTTCGCGACGCATCTGTTGAACCACGGCGCGGATCTGCGCGTCGTGCAGATGCTGCTCGGCCACGCGGACATTTCCACGACGCAGATCTACACGCACCTCGCCCGGGAACGGCTCAAGGTGCTGCACGCGACGCATCATCCGCGTGCATGAGGATGGGCCGGCTCAACCGTCGGTATCGGCGGGCGGGACGACGCTCATCACCTCGGCGAAAGTCGTGCGCCCGCTGCCGACTTTCAGCGCACCGGCGAGGCGCAGCGGACGCATGCCGGTCGCCAGCGCGGCACGCCGTAATTCGCCGGCGTTGCAGCCCGGTCGGATCAGTCCGTTGATCGAAGTGTCGATCGTCAGCATCTCGTATATTCCTTCCCGACCGCGAAAGCCCGTGTGGCGGCAGTCGTCACAGCCGCGGCCCACGCTCGTCGTGTGCGGAGGTGTCGTCACTGCGCGGCCGACGAGGCTGTTCCATACGTCGAGATCGCAAGGCACCGGTGCGCGGCAATGCGGGCACAGTGTGCGGACGAGGCGCTGCGCAACGACACCGAGCAGCGTCGCGCCGATGAGGTAGGGTTCGACGCCGAGATCCATCAGGCGCGTGATCGCGGACGGCGCATCGTTCGTGTGCAGCGTCGACAACACGAGGTGACCGGTCAGCGCGGCCTGGATCGCCACCTCGGCGGTCTCACGATCGCGGATTTCGCCGACCATGATGATGTCGGGATCCTGGCGCAGCAGCGTGCGCACGCCACCCGCGAAGTCCAGATCGATCGCCGGCTGTACCTGCATCTGATTGAATGCCGGCTCGACCATCTCGATCGGATCCTCGATAGTGCAGACATTGATTTCGGGTCGCGCAATCTGACGCAGCGCAGAGTAGAGCGTAGTCGTCTTGCCTGAGCCGGTCGGGCCGGTGACCAGGATGACGCCGTAGGTATGGCGCACCATGTGCTCCCATGCCGTGATGTCGTCGGCAGTGAAGCCCAGCGCGGCGAACGGCTGTTCGAGCTTCTCCGGGTCGAAGATGCGCATCACGAGTTTTTCGCCGAAGGTCGTCGGCATTGTCGACAGACGCAACTCGATTTCCTTGCCGAGCGGCGTCTTGGTCTTCATGCGCCCGTCCTGCGGACGACGCTTGTCCGCGACGTCCATGCGTCCGAGCGACTTGATGCGGCTGACGATGGCGCCGACGACCGGGGTGCTCATCTGGTTCACGAGATGGAGCACGCCGTCGATGCGGAACCGGATGTTGCTCTGCTCGCGCCGCGGCTCGATGTGAATGTCGCTGGCCCGCTGTTCGAAGGCGTATTGCAGCAGCCAGTCGACGAGATGGACGATGTGGCGATCGTTCGCGTCCGGTTCGCCCGCATCACCGAGCTGGGTCAATGCCTCGAAATTTTCGACCAGGTTTGCGCGCTCCACCGCCTTGCTGCGCTCCGCGCGCGTGATCGAGCGGCTGACGCCGTAGAACTCCTTCAGATAGCGTTCGATGTCCAGCGGGTTGGTGAGTACGCGCACGATGCGTCGTTTGATGATCGGGGCGATTTCCTTTTCCCATTCGGTGATCATCGGTTCGGCGGTCGCGAACGTCACCTGCGTATCGGTCACCGCAACGGGTAGAAACTGCCAGCGGGTCGCATAGGCCTGCGACACGAGGCCTGTCACTGCCTCGACGTCGATCTTCAGTGGATCGATACGGTAGTACGGTTGCCTGGTCGCGTCGGCGACGAGGCGTGTGATGGTTTCCAGCGAGAGCGGGTACGGCGGAGTCGTGTCGCTGTGCGCGCTTTGTGCCGCGATCTGTACGAATGGATGACGCTGATCGGCATCGCTGAGTGCGGTGCGCAGGCGTTGCACGCTGCGTGCTTCGAGCACGCGCGTCGCGCGCAGCATCGCCAGCACATCGTTCAGCGTCAGCCTGCGTTCCTGCGGCGATCCGCGGCCACCGCGACTGCCGCGGGCCGTCTGCGACAGACGTTCAGATCCCGACATTTGGCGTTGCGTCCGCGCGCGCCACGGACATTCGTCCGGTGACCGCGTCCAGCCGGTCGATCAGCGCGAACAGGAAGGCACGCTGGAACTTGATTTGCGCATTGACCGACATGCGCTCGACGGTTGCGCCACGGATGCGCAGCATCGTAGTTTCCTGTCGGGCCATGACCGTGGCGCAGCGCTCGCGGCCGAGCAGCAGTCCCATTTCGCCGAAGCAGCCGCCGGTTCCCAGTTCGAGAATCTCCTGTTCCTGTTTGAGCACGCCGACCCGCCCGTCAACGATCACGTAAAAGGAAGCCTCCTTGTCGCCCTCGCTGATGATCGGCGTGCCGTCAGGTATCCGCAACCAGTCGCCGGCGTGAATCAGTTCCCAGATTTCGAGATCATGAAAATCTTTGAAGAACGGCAGGCCGCTGATGCGCGCGAACTTCTCCTGCTGCGACACGCCGCGTACGCTGTCGCGCAGGAAGTCGTAGACCAGGCTCAGGTCACCGGCGAAATCCGCTCCGCTGCGGTAGCGATACTGCAGGTTGCGGGCGAGTGCCTTGTCGATGATGCGCTGGAAGATGTCGGGCAGATCGGCGCGGAAGGTCGCGAGCGCCGCCGGTTTCGTATTGAGAATGCGGTGCTGGATCGCATCGAAGTTCGACGCTTCGAACGGATGCCTGCCGGTCAGCAGCTGATAGCCGACGATGCCGAGCGAGAACAGGTCGGATTGGCCGCTCAGTGGTTCGCGCCGGATCTGCTCGGGAGACATGTAGAGCGGCGATCCGATCCAGACATCCGCGCCTGTCTTCTGACCGCTGTTTGCGACGGCGACACCGAAATCGGCGATCTTCACTTCCATCGCGTCGCTGATCAGCACGTTGCGGGGTTTGACATCGCGGTGAATCACGCCGCGGCGGTGCGCATAATCGAGCGCCAGCGCGCACTGGCAGAGCACATCCGTGATCTGTTCCGGCGGCAGCAACTGATCGGGTCTGGTGTAATGGTCGAGCGTGCGGCCACCCGGCACGTATTCCATGACGATGTAATCGAAACCCTGCTCGGTACTCGCGTCGAAGATCGCCGTGATGTTCGGGTGGCGCAGCATGCCGGCCATCTGTGCCTCGGCAAAGAACTGCGGACGCTGGTGCGCCGCCTCGTCCGGGGTATCTTCCCCGGCGGGGTTGGCCACTTTGATCGCGACCGGCCGGTCGATGAAGGGATCCCGTGCGAGGTAGACGCACGCCATGTTCCCCGCGCCGATGCGACGGACGATGTGGTACTTGCCGAGTTGTCGGCCAGAGAGATCGGCAGCGGCCTGCGAGTCCATTGCGCGTACGCGACTCCGGTAGTGATTCCGTGGCGGCCCGGCCGGGCGGCGTCTCGGGTGCGGGCACTGTAGCGAGTTTGATCGCGATGCGGAACACGGACGCTCACCGGCGGTCTGAGGCGCACGTCACCTTTCGCGGTGGCCCGGGCTGCCCGCAGTCCTTATGATGTCGGCCGCTCGCCACGCGGGTCGAAGCCCTGTCCAGATTCCGAGGTCACCAGATGAATACCAGACGCCTGCTCGAGACGTTCGCCACCGCGCTCTTCGCGGTGTCGTTCGCTGTCTGCGCGGACGACACCATTGACGCAACGTTGGCTGCGCGGTTGCGCACGGTGCTGCCGGATGCGGCGATCACGAGCGTGAAGCCTGCCCCGATTGCCGGGCTTTACGAAGTGATGCTCGGGCCGACGGTGCTCTACATGACGCCCGATGCGAAATACGTGTTCAAAGGCGACGTGATCGATCTCGACGGCCGCGTCAATCTCACCGACCAGCGGCGCACGCAGGCGCGAGTCGAAGCCTTCCACCGGGTCGCGGACAGCAGTGCGATCACGTTCGCGGCCACCGGCGGCAAGAAGAAACATTCGATCTATGTCTTCACCGACATCGACTGTGGGTACTGCCGAAAAATGCATCAACAGATCAAGGCGTTGAACGACGGCGGTGTGACGGTGAACTATCTCGCATTCCCGCGCACCGGGCTCGACAGCGAGTCGTACGACAAGGCCGTCGCAGTCTGGTGTGCCGCAGATCCGAAAGTCGCACTCACCGACGCCAAGCTCGGCAAGCGTATCAAGAGCGCAAAATGCGACGACCCGGTCGCCAAACATTTCCATCTCGGTGAGGCGATGGGCGTACGTGGCACGCCGGCCGTGTACTCCGAAGCCGGCGAGGAACTCGGCGGATATATTCCCGCGAAGGAATTGCTCGACATCCTCGAACAGGGAAGCTGACGGCATCACGGCAGGGCAGAGGGCGTCGTCACTCGCGGCGTGACCGGGCGGATTCGACTACGCGCGCCCGCCGGGCGGTGACACGACCAGCGAGGGTCGCGGATCGGGCTAACGTGCCGGGCGCGTCACGGCGGAGCGTCGAGCGATTCGAGTACCGCCGTACTGCGCTTGCCGTCCTTCTCGGTATATTCGATGCGCACCGGGAGATACCCGAGCTGACGCGCACACCACAGCTCGGTACGCCGGCCGTCGTCGCGCGCATAGACGACGGGCACGGTATCGTAGACGACTCCCCGGATGTCGACGCGGGCCTCCGCACGGCGTTCGAGTCGATACGTTTTCGCACCGTCGGCATCGGCGACGCGATAGACGAGATCGGTGATGCCGGAGGCGAGGTCGCGCATCAGGGCGAGTTGATAGTTCAGCTTGTCGATAGCACCCGCCTCGAGCGGCGCGTCGATTGGGGTAGTGTTGATCGTCGCGTGTGAGCGGCCAGCCTGCCAGTCGAAGTCGATGACGATGGCCTTCTGCTTCGTGCCGGATCGCTTCGTGTGTGAATAGCGCAGAGGCACCGGGTGCGCGTCGGGCCATCGTCCCGTGCTCTGCTCGTCGATATGGGTCGGCTTCAACAGCGCGGCGAGCCCCTCGGCCTCGATGACGGCGGAAAAGCGGTAGGTCTCATCGGCCGCGAGGGCAAAGGTACGTGTCATGCGACCGACGCCGACTCCGGCAGTGGCAACCGTGTAGACGGCACTGAAAGGCGACGGCCGGTGAGGATCCGCGGCGTAAACCGACAGCACGCAGGTCGACAGCAAGGCGCCTAGCGACAGGTACAGCGTCACGACATGGCGACTCGAAGGCATGTGTTAGAATCCTGCCGCGACGGCACGGCCATTGCGGACGAAGTACACGATCCGAAGATCACGATGGGCGCGCAGCGCCACCCACGGCGGCTGCCGGCGCAGCCAGCGAACGCAGTATACATAGCATCCGCATGAAGACCGACGTCGACCGCCTGCCCAATGCCCGCGTGATGGTCGTCGGCGACGTCATGCTCGATCGCTACTGGAGCGGGTCGAGCTCGCGGATTTCGCCCGAGGCGCCGGTGCCGGTCGTGCGTATCGCTGGCAGCGAGGATCGCGCTGGCGGCGCGGCCAACGTCGCGGCCAACGTCGTCGCAGTCGGTGCCCGTGCCGTGCTTGCCGGGCTCGTCGGCGATGACCCGGAGGCCGCAAGTCTCCAAGCGTGCTGTGCGCGTGCCGGTATCGATGCCCGGCTTCAGCGCACGGCGCCGCGTACGACCGTCAAGCTGCGCGTCCTCGCGCAACACCAGCAACTGCTGCGCCTCGACTTCGAGCAGATTCCAGATCAAACAGCACTCGCCGTGACATCGGAACTCGCGCGCCTCGTCGCCGATGTCGGCGCGCTGGTGCTGTCCGATTATGCCAAGGGCGCGCTGCGCGCCCCGCGGCAGTGGATCGAACTGGCGCACCGCGCCGGCAAACCCGTCATCGTCGATCCGAAGAGCCGCGATTTCGCGCGCTATGCAGGCGCGGATCTGATTACACCGAACAGTGCGGAGTTCGAAGCCGTCGTCGGCACCTGCCGCGACGATGCCGAACTCGCGACGCGTGGTGCCGAACTGTGTCGTCAACATGGTTTCGGTGGCGTCCTCGTCACGCGCGGCGAACGCGGCATGTCCCTGCTTCGTCCGGATGCAGCGCCCTTGCATCTGAAGGCACAAGCTCGCGATGTCTATGACGTCACCGGTGCCGGCGATACCGTATGCGCGATCGCTGCCAGCGCACTCGCTGCCGGCAGCGACCTGGCGAACGCGACGATGCTGGCCAACATCGCGGCCGGTCTGGTCGTCGGCAAGCTCGGCACCGCCGTCGTCACCCACGAGGAGCTGCTTGCCGCGGTCCATCCTCACCGCTCTGCGCCGGGGACCGACGTAACGACGTCGCTCGCGGCAATCGCCGCAGCCCGCGCCCGAGGTGAACGCATCGTGATGACGAATGGCTGTTTCGACCTCCTGCATGCAGGGCATGTCCGCTACCTCGAAGAGGCGGCAACACTCGGCGATCGCCTCGTCGTCGCGGTCAATACGGACGCATCGGTGCGCCGCCTGAAGGGTCCGACACGGCCGGTCAACCCCCTCGCGCAGCGCATGGAGGTGCTTGCCGGCCTGCGTGCCGTCGATTGGGTCGTGCCGTTCGACGAGGACACGCCGCGGCGGCTCATCGCTGCGATCGGCCCCGATGTGCTCATCAAGGGCGGCGACTACCGGGTGGCCGACATCGCCGGCGCCGATGAGGTGCTCGAGCGCGGCGGCCAGGTACTCACATTGCCGTATCACGACGGCCTGTCGACGACTCGCATTCTGGATGCCGCACGCGCACGGGGGGCGGAGGAGCGGACATGATCGTCGTCACCGGCGGCCTGGGTTTCATCGGCAGCAATCTCGTGCGCGCGCTGAATGCGCGCGGGCGTGACGACATCGTAGTGGTCGACGACTTCACGAACGGGCGCAAGATGGCGAATCTGCGCGACGCGACGATCTGCGACTATCACGATCGGCACGCGTTCCTCGCCCGTTTCGAGCACGTGGCGCGCACCGGGGGTGGCATCGAACTCGTGTATCACCTAGGCGCGTGCTCGGACACCACCGAATGGAATGGCGTGCGCATGATGGACGACAACTTCGCCTATTCGCGCGATTTGCTCGATCTGTGCGAGACGCGCGGCATACCGTTCATCTATGCGTCCAGCGCGGCGGTATATGGCGCGAGTGCGCACTGTGTCGAGGACGCGCGCAGCGAAGCGCCGCTGAACGTTTACGGCTATTCGAAACTCGCGTTCGATCAGCACGTACGTCAGCGCCTGCCAAGATCGCGTTCACGCATCATCGGTCTGCGTTACTTCAATGTCTACGGACCGCGCGAAACGCACAAGGGCCGCATGGCGAGCGTCGCCTTCCATTTCAACGCACAGCTGAAGCAGGAGGGCGTCGTACGCCTGTTCGGACCATCGCACGGGGTCGACGCCGGCGAGCAGCGACGCGATTTCATTCATGTCGACGACGTCGTCGCGCAGACGCTGTGGTGCGGCGAGGCGGCGACGGTCACTGGCATCTACAATTGCGGTACCGGGCGTGCGCCGAGTTTCAACGACGTCGCCCGCGCGGTGATCGCATGGCACGGCCGTGGCGAGGTCGAATACATTCCGTTCCCGACGGATCTGATCGCCGCCTACCAGGCCCATACGCAGGCCGATCTGTCGCACACGCGGGCGGCGGGTTATCGGCACGACGCCCGTACCGTCGAAGTCGGTATCCGCGAGTATCTCGACTGGTTGAACGGTTGACGACGAGGACGCGTCCGGGATGAGATGGATTTACAGCGCAGCCTTCCTGCTGCTGCTGCCTTTCATCCTGCTGCGCCTCGCCTGGCGAGCCCGCCGCAATCCGGCCTATCGCGATCGCTGGCGGCAGCGCCTCGGTTGTTACGACGACGTCCAGCGCCTCGGCGAAGCGATCTGGGTCCATGCCGTTTCGGTCGGTGAAGTCGGTGCGGCGGCGCCGCTGGTGCGCGCCCTGCATGCGCGCTATCCATATGCGCCAGTGCTGGTGACGACCACCACGCCAACCGGCTACGACACCGTCGCGCGTCAATTCGGTGAAACGGTCCAGCACGTGTATTTCCCCTACGATCTGCCGTGGATCGTG
>JADZCB010000169.1 GCA_020851775.1 Gammaproteobacteria bacterium | reverse complement strand
CCCATCAGCACCGTCGTCAGATCGAGCACGCGCACGCCATCGAGCGCGCCGCTCACGAGAGGATCCGTCGTCGGCGAGGGAGAGGACATGTCTGCGCTCCGGGGAATCGAGCCCCCATTCTACGCCGGGCGCGCGGCACGCCCGGGACGGAACGCGCGCACGCGCTCGCGCAGGGTTTCGAGGCCGTGCGGCGCGTCGGCGTAGCGCAGCAGCGCGTAGAGTCGCGCGATGGCCTCGATGTCGCTCGCCAGATCGGCACGCGCAGCGGCGACGCGGGCGGCGAATTCGAGCGGCCCTTCGTGGGCGGCGCGCGGCAGGCCGGCTTGCGCGAGACGCCGGCAGCACATGTGCCAGGCACGGACGGCCGGCCCGCCCTGTTGCGCCGGCCGGCGCAACAGGAGCCATGCCAGCCCGGCAAGCAACAGCACACCGACGATCAACAGGGTGACGATGAGCCTGCCGGCCGTGAGGTGGCCGAGGCCGAGCCGCTCCATCAGTTCACGCTGGCGCTGCGGCGAATAGCCGAGCACCCACTGGCTCCACTGATAGTTCGCCGCATCCCAGAGCTGTCGCGCGTTGTGCAGCAGGGCGAGCGCGGTGTCGTTGTCCTCGAGCGCGCGGATGCCGGCCCCGGCGCGGCTGAATTCACCGATCCCGAGCGACACGCGTTCGGGTGCGACCGCTGCGGTCGGATCGGCCCGGACCCAGCCTTCGTCGTCGAACCAGACTTCCGCCCACGCGTGCGCGTCGGACTGGCGTACGACCATGTAGTCGCTGACGCCGTTGTACTCGCCGCCCTGGTAGCCGGTGACGACCCGCGCCGGGATGCCGGCGGCGCGCAGCAGGACGACGAAGCTCGCCGCGTAGTGTTCGCAGAAGCCAAGCCTGGTGTCGAACAGAAAGCCGTCGATCGGATCACCGCTGAGCGTCGGCGGCGTCAGCGTGTAGCCATACGGCGCGGCGGCGAAGCGTTGCAGCGCGGCGGCGACGACGCCGCGATCGTCGCGGCCCGCTGCGCGCCAAGCGGCGGCGAGCGCGCGCGTGCGCGGATGCGCAGCGGGCGGGAGCTGGAGTGCCGCCGTGCGTTCTTCGGCGCTCAGATCGCGCAGGGAATACGCGGTCGACGATTCGAGTGTGTAGCGCCGCCGCTGCTTCACCCGTTGCAGGCTCGTCAGCTCGAGGGCGCGCGAGACGCGCATCCGCTCGCCGGTGGCCGTGACTGCATCGAGCCCGAGCAGCCAGCGTTCGTCGTGCGGCTCGAGCAGAATTTCGTAGCGATAGCGCGGGCCGCGCGCGACGACGGGCACGGTGCCCTTGCCGCGCGCGACGTCGCCTGCGTCCCAGCGCCGTCCGTCCGTCACCCACAGCACCGGACCCCGCCAGTACAGATCGCGCGCGCGCGGCCGGGCGCCGTCGAAGGCGACGCGGAATGCCACTTCGTCGGACGTGCCGAGATGGGCGATGCGGCCGATTTCCATGTGATCGGACAGACCGGTGACGCCGTGATCGTCCTTGCCGGGCATGCCCCACAGCGGCCCGTCGAGACGTGGGAACAGCATGAAGCAGAACACCATCAGCGGCACGCTTTCGAGCACCATGCGCGCGGCGAGCGTCGCGCAGGCGCGATCGCCGATCGAGGCCGGGCTGTTGAAACGGATCAGTGCCGCCGTGATCAGCACCGTCACGCCGAACAGGTAGATCGCGGTCACGATCGCCTGCGAATAGAAGAAATGGGTGACGACGAGGAAGTAGGCGAGAAAACACACGACGTAGAAATCGCGCGCCTCCTTCATCTCGAGCAGCTTCAGGCCCACCAGTCCGCACAGCAACGCGACGCCGGCGTCGCGACCCATGCCGCCCTGGTAATGCGCGTAGACGCCCACGAACACGCCGAGGGCGCCGAGCTGGGTGAGTGCCCACAGCAAACGGTAGTCGCGATGCGGCAGCCGCGCCTTGCCGAGCGCGCCGGCCAGCCGCCACACGAGTAGCGCGAAGAAGCACAGCGGCAGGAGCGGCGGCAAACGCGTCAGATGCGGGCCGAGGGCGAGCGTGATCCCCGCGCAACACCACGCCAGATCACGGATCGAGATGTCGCCGCGCACGCTCATCGATCGCGACTCAGATCCCGAACAATGCCAGCGCGCGCAGTGCGCGCTCGCGCTGGACGACGCCTGGCGCGGGCTCGAGCACCAGGCCCGGCAGTTCGAGGCCGTACCGTTCGTCGCGCGCCTCCAGCGTCACGATCCACTGCGCGAGCTGCGACAGCCGCGCCTCGACGTCGCCGAGCACCGCAGTGTCCTGCCAGCGCAGCCAATGGACGCCGCTGCCCCCTTCGAGCTGTTTGACCAGCAGCTCCGGGGTGCGCGCCGATGCCTTCCAATGCACGTGACGTAGCGAATCGCCGGCGACATAGGGACGCAACAGCGCGAAGTCGTCGACGCCTTCCTTGCCGCGCCCGCCGTCACCGCTGCCCGCCGTGCCGCCGCCGAGCGGCAGCGTCCCGCCGGGCGCCGGATAGACGAGACAGCGCGTATCGTCGCGCAGGTAGCCCCACGCACGCAGCAGCCCGATCGGATAGCGGCTCGCGATTTCGACCCGACCGAGCGGCAGCCAGCCGCGCCTGCTGCTCGGCACTTCGACGATGACGCGTGCGGCATCGTCCTCGCGTGCCGAACATTCGGCGACCGGGCCGTCACGCCGGTGGCGCCAGACACGCCAGTCACGCGGTGCGAGTCGGCGCAGCAGGAGCCCGTGGCGCGGGCGCCCGGCGAGATCGGTCAGCAGCAGTTCAAAGCGCGCGGGGCGTCCGGCGAACACCGGCTCGACCGCGACGGCGGCGAGCCCGAGCCCGGCGAGGTTGCGCCAGGTGTGCAGCATCGACGTGAACAACAGACTGACGAGCAGGAAGGCGAGGACGTAGGCGAGTGCGTTGTCGTAGTTGATCGCGCCGATCAGCATCAGCCCGATGACACCGAGGTAAACGCTGCCGGCACGCGACGGGACGATGTAGACGCGCTTGCGATCGAGCACTTCCATTGCGACGGGAGCGGCCGATGACTTCGCGCGGGCGGGGATCAGATCACCGCAACCGTGCGCAGCAACTGAGTGATCGTCGCCTCGGCGCGCACGCCGGCCTCGCGGGCCACGAGACGATGCGTCGCGACGCTCGGCAGCACGGCCTTCAGATCCTCCGGCAGCACGTGGCCGCGGCCATGGACGAGCGCCCAGGCGCGCGCCGCGCGCAGCAGCGCGAGACCTGCGCGTGGTGACAAGCCGTGCGCGAGTCCCGGCAGCTCGCGGCTGCGCGCCAGCAGCGCCTGCAGATAATCGACGAGCGCATCGGCGACGTGTACCGCGTCGACCTGACGTTGCAGATCGAGCAGGTCATCGACGCCGAACACCGGTTCGAGATCGGCCAGCAGCGCACGGCGATCGCGCCCCTGCAGCAGCTCGCGCTCGGCGTCGCGCCCCGGGTAACCGAGCGACAGGCGCATCAGGAAGCGATCGAGCTGGGATTCGGGCAGCGGATAGGTCCCGACCTGATCGGACGGATTCTGCGTCGCGATCACGAAGAACGGCGCCGGCAGCGGCAGCGCGCGGCCTTCGACGGACACCTGCCGTTCTTCCATCGCCTCGAGCAGCGCGCTCTGCGCGCGCGGCGTCGCGCGGTTGATTTCATCGGCGAGCAGGACCTGCGTGAACACCGGGCCCGGATGGAACCGGAACTGGCTGTCGTTGCGATCGTAGACCGACACGCCGATGACGTCGGCCGGCATCAGATCACTCGTGCACTGCAGCCGCTGATACGACAGCCCGAGCAGGCGCGCGAGCGTCTGGGCGAGCGTGGTCTTGCCGACGCCGGGCAGATCTTCGAGCAGCAGATGTCCGCCGGCGAGCAGGCAGGTCACGGCGAGACGCAGCACGTCGGACTTGCCGAGCACGATCCCGGACGCGGCGGACACGAGCGCGGCGACGCGCGAGCTCGCGTCGGCGGCCGCCTTCGGCTTGAACGGGGTGATGCTCACGGTGCGTCGACACTCCTGTCGTCTGATCCGCCGCCTGCTGCAGCGTGCGCCGCGCCGCCGCGGGCGGCCGCGACACGGCCAGGGTTCCAGCGTTTAGCTGCGCGAGACGCCGAGACTTTAGCACGCCGCAATGCGACAGGCTGCGCCGCTTCAGTCGCCGGCGATCGTCATTTCCGGCAGCAGGATCGAGCCGCAGCGAATCGTCCCGCGGCATTCGAGGTCGCAGCCCGTTGCGACGAGGTTGGCGAACATCTCGCGCAGATTGCCCGCGATCGTGATCTCCTCTACGGGATGGACGATGGCGCCGTCCTCGATCCAGAAGCCGCTGGCGCCACGCGAGTAGTCGCCGGTCACGAGATTGACCCCGAAGCCCATCAACTCGGTGACGAACAGGCCGCGCTGCATGCGCTTCAGCAGAGCGTCGAGGTCCTCGCCCTGATCGCTGACGACGAGATTGTGCACGCCGCCGGCGTGCCCCGTCGGCACGAGCCCGAGCCGGCGCGCGGCATAGCCGTCGAGCACATAGCCGGCGAGCACGCCGCGTTCGACGAGCAGACGATCACGCGTCGCCATGCCTTCGCCATCGAACGGTGCGCTGCCGAGGCCACGCGGGAGGTGCGGCCGTTCGTCGATCGTGACGAAATCGGGCAGCACGCGGGTGCCGAGCGCGTCGCGCAGGAAGCTCGCTTCGCGGTAGAGGTTCGCACCCGATACCGCCGCCACCAGGTGACCGACGAGTCCCGTCGCGAGCCGGTTCTCGAACACGACGGGCCATTTGCCGGTCTTCAGCTTGCGGGCGCCGAGACGCGCGACGGTGCGTGCCGCCGCGGTGCGCCCGACCTCGGCCGCCGCATCCAGGTCGGCTGCCCGCCGCGCGATCGTGTACCAGTAGCCTCGTTGCATCGCGCCGTCGCGGCTGCCGACGGCGGTGCAGGACAGGCTGTGCCGCGTCGCGCGCCACGCACCCGCGAAGCCCTGCGTGTCGGCATACGCGTGCAGGCCGCGATAACGATGGACGGCCGCTTCGTCGACCTGGCGCACCTCTTTCTCCGCGCTGCGCGCCGCCGCCTCGCATTCGAGGGCGAGCGCAATCGCCGCTTCCGGTTCGATGTCCCACGGATGATCGAGATCGAGATCCGGGATCTCACGCGCCAGATACTGCGGATCGATCAGTCCGGCGCAGGCGTCCGCCTCGGCGTCCTGCGCAATGCGCTGCGCGGCATCGACCGTTTCGGTGACCGATGCCGGCGCGAAGTCGCTGGTCGTCGCCGATCCCTTGCGCCCGCTGCGATACACGGTCACCGCGAGGGATTTGTCGCGGTGGTATTCGAGCGTCTCGACCTCGCCGTTGCGAACGCCGACGGACAGGCCGTTGCCGGCATTGACGCTGACGGCCGCCGCGCACCCCGCGCGCCGCGCGATCGTCGCCGCCAGCAACGCGACGTCGAGTGCGCTCTGTTCCGGGATCAGTGAGTCCTGCATGGAGCGTGCGCCGATTGGGGAGGCGCTCATTGTAGCCCGCGCCGTGTCCGGTGCCGTCTCCGGACTTTTGCGCTCGGTGCCCCGCTGGCGGGGCTGCTTTTGCCACCAAGAACACCGAGGAAGAAATGGATTCAATGGGCAGTCCGGTTATGCCGGTGCCAATGGCGGCATCGACGGGCTGGCGGCTCTTCACCAATCATTCTCTTCCTCGGTGTTCTTGGCAAAAACAGCGCCAGACGAAGATCCTCCGCCGCCAGCGAAGTGAGAGGGAAGCGCCGCGTTTCCGATAGAATCGCGGCATGTCCACTTCACCGATACTCGCGCCGCTGAACGCCGCGCAACGCGCGGCCGTGACCACCGGGGCACCGCAAACGCTCGTGCTCGCGGGCGCGGGGTCCGGCAAGACGCGCGTGCTCGTGCACCGTATCGCCTGGTGTCTCGAACAGGGGCTCGCCTCACCGTCGGGCATTCTGGCCGTGACCTTCACCAACAAGGCCGCGGCCGAAATGCGGGCGCGCATCGAACAACTGCTCGCGCGCCCGGTCGGCGGGATGTGGGTCGGTACCTTTCACGGCATCGCGCACCGGCTGCTGCGCGCCCACTGGCGCGAAGCGAAGCTGCCCGAACAGTTCCAGATCATGGACAGCGACGACCAGCAGAAGGTCGTGCGACGGGCGATTCGCGGACTGAATCTCGACGAACACCACTGGCTGCCCAAAGAGGCGCAATGGTTCATCAATGCGCGCAAGGATGAAGGCCAGCGACCCGCGCATATCGACACCGCCGGCGACCACGTATTGCAGACGATGGTCGAGATCTACAAGGCGTACGAGGAGGCGTGCCAGCGCGCAGGGCTGGTCGATTTCGCCGAACTGCTGCTGCGTGCCTACGAATTGTGGCGCGACACGCCAGGACTTCTGCGCCACTATCAGGAGCGCTTCTTCCACGTGCTAGTCGACGAGTTCCAGGACACCAACGCGATCCAGTACGCGTGGCTCAGGCTCATCGCCGGTGAGCGCGCACACGTGTTTGCCGTCGGCGACGACGACCAGTCGATCTACAGTTGGCGCGGCGCGCGCGTCGAGAACATGCAGCGTTTCCGCCGCGATTTTCCGCGGCACGAGATCGTGCGTCTCGAGCAGAACTACCGTTCGACCGGCAACATTCTCGACGCCGCGAACGCGCTGATCGCGAACAACACGGCACGTCTCGGCAAGAATCTATGGACCGACGGCAGCCGCGGTGAGGCGATCAAGCTCTATGCCGGCTACAACGACATCGACGAGGCGCGCTACTGCGTGGAGCGCGTGCGCGACTGGCATCGCGACGGCGGGCGCTTCGACGACTGCGCGTTCCTCTACCGTACGAGTGCGCAGTCGCGCGTGCTCGAAGACGCGCTGCGCCAGGCCGACGTGCCGTATCGCGTGCACGGCGGTTTCAAGTTCTACGAGCGCGCCGAGGTCAAGGATGCACTGGCCTACCTGCGGCTCGCGAACTTCCGGGGCGATGACGCGGCCTTCGAGCGCATCGTCAACCTGCCGGCACGCGGGATCGGCAACCGCACACTCGATGACGTGCGCCAGACCGCGCGCCTCGAACGGATCACGCTGTGGGATGCGGCGGTCCGGCTCATCGCGCACCGCGAGCTCGGCTCGCGCGCAGCCGGCGCTCTGCAGCAGTTCCTGTCACTGATCGACGAACTTGCGCACGAGATCGAAGGCCTCGGCCTCGACAGCACGATCGAGCTCGTCGTCGAGCGCAGCGGCCTCGTCGATCACTACAGGAAGGAGAAGGGCGAGCGCGGCCTCGATCGCATCGAGAACCTCGCTGAACTCGTCACCGCCGCACGCGACTTCGAGCTGCCGGAGGACGACGGTGAACTGCCGCTCGTGTCCGCGTTTCTCAGTCACGCCGCGCTCGAGGCCGGTGAAGGCCAGGCCGGCAGCTTCGAGGACAGCGTGCAACTGATGACGCTGCACTCGGCGAAAGGTCTCGAATTCGCGAACGTGTTTCTCGTCGGCATGGAGGAAGGACTCTTTCCACACACGCGTTCGGCCAGTGATCCGAACCAGCTCGAGGAAGAGCGGCGCCTGTGCTACGTCGGCCTCACGCGGGCGATGAAGCAGCTCACGCTGTCCTATGCCGAGAGTCGCCGCCTGCACGGGACGGACTACTATCCACAACCCTCACGCTTCCTGCGCGAACTGCCGAGCAACCTCGTCGAACAGGTACGTCTCGGTGGCGCGAGCCCGGCACTCGACCCCCGCACGCGCGTCGTCGAGGACACGAACGGCTATCCCTACCGGCTGGGTCAGCGCGTCCACCATCGCACCTTCGGCGAAGGCGTGGTGCTGCACCTCGAAGGTCGCGGCGCGCACACGCGCGTGCAGGTCAACTTCGCCGCCGGCGGCGTCAAGTGGCTGGTCGCGGCGTATGCGGGGCTGGAGGCGGATTGAAGATGGAGAGAAGAAGAATCCAGCCACGAAGAGCACGGAAGGCACGGAGAAAGATCTGACTGGGTCGACGCCGCCGCGGCGCCGGATCCCAATCGAGCGGCGAGGATCCGGAAATTCCAGGCCAATTCCATTTTTCCCCGATGCACTCCGTGGCCCGATTGCTGAGCGTAAATCCGCTCCAGCGGAAGCTGGCGAGTCCGGGTGACGGTGCCGGATGGCGCTGCGGCGACCGTGCGCGCACAGGACGTGCGCGCTCGAGCGAGTCGACGCGGGGCCATCCGGCGCCGGCACCCGAGGATGGCACCCATCGAGTGATCGATATTTACGCTGAGCTATTTGGATTCCTCGATGATCGCCAACGAAAAAGAGGCCCGCGGGCCCCTTTTCCTGGTCGTCCGTGAAGGACCGGCTTACTTGCTGGCGTTGACCATGTAGTCGACGGCGGCCTTGACGTCGGCGTCGGCGATGTCGGGGCGGCCGCCCTTCGGGGGCATCATGCCGGCCTTGCCCATGAAGCCGTTGATTGAGTGGTCGTAGAGCACCTCGTTGCCCTGCGCGATGCGCTCGCCCCACGCCGCGGCATCGCCGAGCTTCGGTGCGCCAGCCGCACCGGGCGTATGACAGACGAAGCAGACACTGTCGTAGATCTCCTTGCCCTTCGCGCCCGCATCGGCGGTCGCAGGCGCCGCAGCGTCGGCTGGCGCTGGCGCGGCCGCCTCGGCCGGCGCAGCGTCGGCAGCGGCCGGCGCCGCGGCAGCACCCTCGAGCTTCGACAGCATGAAGTCGACGGCGCCTTTGACCTCGTCGTCGCTCAGATCGGTCGCGCCGCCCTTCGGGGGCATCATGCCGGTCTGGCCCTGAAAGCCTTCGATCGCGTGTTTGTACAGCGTCTCGGTGCCCTGTGCGACACGCGGCGACCAGTTCGCCTGATCGCCGAGCTTCGGTGCACCGGCGACACCGGCACCGTGGCACGCGAAGCAGGTCCTGTTGTAGGCAGCTTCTCCGGGGCTGGCGGCGGCGGTTGCCGCAGCCGCCGTCGGCGCCGCCTCGGCGCCAGCAGCAGGTGCAGGCGTCGCCGCGGTACTGGCCACCGTCACCGGTTCACCGCTCGTGTTCAGACTGCCGACCGGTGCGACGCGCGCGTCGATGCTGCTGCCATCGGCATTCTGTTCCTTGAAGCCGGAATACACATGCGCGGCGATGAAATAAACGGCGACGCCTATGCCCGCGAGGAACAGCAACACGACGGCGAAGTTGCGCACGAATACGGCGTCTTGTTCTGCATTGTTCTGATGCTTGTCCATGATGCTTGGTCTCTCGTGCCCGGCTCGTTCCAGGTGGCCCTGGTCCGCCTGCAGGCAGCACATTCCGACGATTGGATGACGACAGCGGCGGTCCCCGGTGCCGGGGCGCATTATAGCCAAGGAAACTCTGCAAAAGCAGACTGGACGCCGACCCCTGCGGCTTGCCGATGCGGGTCCGATCGTTTCAAATGCGACGACGCCTGCCTGTCCGCGAGATCCTTTACACCGGGTCGGCGCGCGCTCGAGCGCTGCTCGACTCGCCCCGATCGGAGATTTCCCGTGCTGCATGAAGACAGCGCCGCCGAGCGCATGATCGTCGACGAACCGTATTACGAACCGCTCGGCAACGAATGCGACGTGTTCGCCGCGGCTGTCGCAAACCAGCTTCCGATTCTGCTCAAAGGGCCGACCGGCTGCGGCAAGACGCGCTTCGTGCA
Organism: Gammaproteobacteria bacterium; assembly: GCA_020851775.1. GTDB lineage: Bacteria > Pseudomonadota > Gammaproteobacteria. Next base: position 5,611 of record JADZCB010000169.1, on the reverse strand, counting down.
CCACATGGCCTGGCGCTTGCGGCGACCGCTGGTGACGGTCGCCTGCCACGACGATCTCACCGCCGCCGATCTCGTCGGCCGCTACCTCGTGAAGGGTGGCGAGACGCAGTGGATCGACGGCCCACTGACCCATGCGGTGCGCCTCGGCGCGATCTGCTATCTCGACGAGATCGTCGAAGCGCGCAAGGACACCACGGTCATCATTCACCCGCTGTGCGACGATCGCCGGGTGCTGCCGATCGACAAGCGGGGTGAGCTGTTGCCGGTGCCGCGCGAATTCGCGCTGGTGATTTCCTACAACCCTGGTTATCAGAGCGTGCTGAAGGATCTGAAGCAGAGCACACGCCAGCGTTTCGTCGCGCTCGAGTTCGACTATCCGGCAGCCGAAGTCGAACAGAAGATCGTCCGTACCGAGAGCGGGATCGACGACCAGACGGCGCACCGGCTCGTCCGCTTCGGGGTCCATACGCGTAATCTGAAGGGCAGTGGCCTGGACGAAGGCGCGAGCACGCGGCTGCTCGTCAATGCGGCGAAGCTGATCGCGACCGGCATTGTGCCGACAGTCGCCTGCGACACCGCCGTCGCCCATGCGTTGACCGACGATCCTGAACTGCTGCACGCGATCCACGAACTCGCGAATGCGGTGTTCTGAGCGCCTCCGCGTGTCCGGGCGGGTTCCGTGTCCTGTCGATTGAACTTCCCCACCGCATGATCCGCATTCCGCGTCCGACATGAATCGCGCAGATCTCGACCGGGTTGCGGGCGTGCTGCTCGCGCGCCTGCCACGCGCCGCGGACGTCATCTCCGACATCGCGGCGATGGAGCGTGAGGGGCGGGAATTCGTCTGCCACTGGACGGAAGTCATCGCGCTGTCGAGCGAGGAACTCGCCGCGCATTTCATCGCCAGCGCGCCACAGGCGTTTCGTACGCTCGACGAGCGCGCGGTAGAGGACTGGATCATCGAGGCGATGGATGCGTTCGATCGCCACGGACTCGGCGCCGGCATCGAAGTGTTCGATGCGCTGCCCGTCTTCGCCGCGCGCCGTGCCGGTACGCAGGCGAGTTGCACGCTGGAATCGGTCGCGGGGTTCCTGCGCTACTTCGTGCGCGGTCTCGGTGGCCGCGCGCTCACCATCGCGCGCGATCCGCTGGCGCATACCGACAGCGAGCGCATCTTCCTGCCGCCGACGCTCGCAGTCGCCGACGCGCACGACATCAATGCCCGGCTGTACAAGGCGACGGCCGTCTACCTGTGGGCGCAGAACCGCTACGGCACGTGGCAGCAACGTGCGCTCGAGACGGCGTTGCGTGTGCTCGACGCGATAACGACCTGGCCCGTCTTCCGCAAGCTCGAAGCCGTGCGACTCGGGGCGTGTCTCGCGCGTGACTTGCCAGGGCTCGCGCGCGACATGGCGAGCGTCGGCTTCGCGCACGCGGAGGAGGCCGCCGCCTGGGCGCACTTCAGCGCCGAGGCGGCCAGCCTGACCGAACCCGGCGCGACGGCACACGACAGCCTTGCGCTGGTCGAACGCTTCGCGACGCGCACGTTGCCGGAAGAACCGCGCTACACCGGCGGCATGCGCCCGGACAAAGTGCGCGAAGTGCTGATGGCACGCGTGCCGCGCGAGAAGGCCGCGCTGCAGCGGGCGCTGGGCGCGCTCGAACGCGAACTCGCGCCACGCGACGAGGACGTCGAGGCCGATGCCAGTGTCGCGGCGGAGCCGGCCAACCGTTTCACACTCGAAGAGTCCGTCGATGGTGCGAATCGCGACGTCGGATTGCAGTACGACGGCGAGCAGGTGCCGCTGGATGCCGATCTGCAGGCGCTGCTCGCCTCGATCATGCAGGATCTCGGTGAACTCGGTGACGATTATCTCGAGCCGGGCACCGGCGATGCGCCCTATTCAGGCGACGCTGAAGCCGGCGGCACACCCGGCACCGCGCCCGCTGAGGTGACGGGCGGGCATGTCCATGTCTATCCCGAATGGGATTACACGCGTGAGCGTTTTCGCGAAGCGTTCTGCGCGTTGACCGAGCACACGGTGCCGGACGGCAGCGACGAGTTCATGATCGCGACGGAAACGAAGTACCGCGGCCTCGCCAAATCGATCCGCCGCGTGTTCGAGGCCATTCTCTCCGAGGCACAGCGGCAGCGCCGCCAGCCGCACGGCGACGAACTCGATCTGGATGCGCTCGTCGATGCGCACGTCGATTTCGTGCAGGGCCACGAGATGAGTGATCGGCTGTATACGCACTTGCACAAGGCCGGCCGCGACGTCGCGGTGATGTTCATGGTCGACATGAGTGGCTCGACGAAGGGCTGGGTCAACGATGCCGAACGCGAGGCGATGCTGCTGCTCGCCGAAGCGGTCGAGACGCTGGGCGATGCGTTCGCGATCTACGGCTTCTCGGGCCGTACCAACAAGCGCTGCGAGGTCTATCGCGTGAAGACCTTCGACGAGCCGTACTCTCTCGCCGTACGACGGCGGATCAGCGGCATGTCGCCGAAAGCGTATACCCGCATGGGAGTCGCCATTCGCCATCTCGGTGCCCTGCTCGCCGCCGTACCCGCGCGCACCAGGCTGCTGGTGACGTTGTCCGACGGCAAACCCGAGGATTACGGCAGCTACCGCGGCCGCTACGGCATCGAAGACACGCGCCATGCGCTGCTCGAGGTCAGGCGCGCCGGCATCCATCCGTTCTGCATCACGATCGATCGCGAGGCGCCCGCCTATCTCCCACACATGGTCGGCACGGCGAATTACACCGTCGTCGACGAAGTGCAGAAGCTGCCGTACAAGGTAGCGGACATCTACCGCCGGCTGACGACCTGAATCCGCGGGCGCAGCCTCGGGTATCCGGGGCGGGGGATTTTGACTACGATCCCGACCCTGCGCGCTCGTAGCTCAGATGGATAGAGTACTGCCCTCCGAAGGCAGGGGTCACAGGTTCGAATCCTGTCGAGCGCGCCAATTTGCTTTTGGAGCTTCCCATCTCTGCCAACACCTTGAAAGGCAAGGCGAGACCGGGAGTTCTAAAGCCCTCGTCCCGGACGTAGGCCAGCCGGTTCGCGAAAGCGAGTTTCAGCACCGCTTTCTTGTGCTCCAGGCGCTCCGACGCCCAGAGATTCCAGGGGTTTGCCAGGAAGTCGAGCGAAGTTCTAAGTGCTTCGTCGAAGCTGCGCAGCGGTCGGCCGCAGTTGGTGATTTTCTCGCTGATCTCGATCTTCCGTTCTTCGAGTTGGCGGATGCGGTTTTCGTAAGCCGTGATGACCGATGGCAATTGTGCCTGTGCGATCCGGTCGAGGAACTGTTCGACGTCGTGCTCGATCTTCACCAGCTCGGTTTCCAGGCCGCTTCTCGTAGTTTCTGCCGTCGCAAGACGGTGGTTCCAGAGGTCTTCGAACGTCGCCCGTGCGACGCGGAACAGCGCCGGTGCCGGTCGCAGTTGATGGAGCAACGTCTCGAACTCGCCCTCGATGGTCGCGCGGCGGATGGACTTGCCGCAGCTCTCGCAGCCCCGCTTGGGGCAGAGATAGTACGGATAGCGTAAATACTTGCCCTTGGTCCAGCAGGCCGTCAGCGGCGTGCCGCAATGACCACAGGCGACGGCGCCGCGCAGCGGAAAATCCGCGTTCAGATTCTTGCGCGCCGGTGCCCTGGCTTTGCCGAGCAGACGGTCTTGGATGGCTCTGTACGTCTGAAAGCTGATGAGCGGCTCATGGTGACTCTTGCGCAGGGTCATCCCCCAATCCGGGCTTTCGACGTAGCCAGCATAAACCGGCCGCTTTCAACGAAGGTCTTCGCGTACAGGTGATCGCGCGGATTGGCGACATATTTCGATATGTCCAGCGGCTCGATACTCACCAAGGCGGAGCCGAAGGATTCTTCCACCTTCTTCCGCCCGCCCCACATCCAGACCGAATCCGCTTTCCCGAAGATCAGTTCATCGCCGCTGGAGCGCTCCGCCGCCTGCAATGCCGCCCAATCCGGCGGCTGCTTGAGTTTTACCGCAAGGCATTTGCCGGGCGGCTCGAAGGGGAGCGCGTTGATGCGGATGATCGCGCCGGAATTGCCCCGCCCCGGCACGGGGATGCTTACGCCCGTGAGTACGGATTTGCGAACCTTCTCGTCGATGTCCTGCGGCTTGTTCTGAATGTTCCGCCATAGGCGCAGGAGAAAGGCATCGAAGGTTTCGATGACGACGTATTCCGTCCTGACGTCGCGCTTCTTGGCGGCCTCGAAGAGCTGCTCCACGGCGGGCGGAATCCCGGAATGTTTGAGGCCCGTCCAGTAGAGGCCGTGGGGGAACGGGTTCGATGTCTGCAAGACCGCATTCAGCAGGGCCATTACGCTCGCGTCGCGCCCGCTATATCCCGTGACGATTAGGCCGAACCTGTTGCAGGCGTTCACAAGGCACTTGCCGAGTTCCGCATCCTGCGCTTTCAGATCGGCCGAGAGGTTCTTAATGCTTTGATAGCGGAAGTCGCCGTGCAGCTTGCAATAAATAGGATACTGCTCGTTGCTCAGCGCATCGTTCGCGGCATAGGAGCCTTCGATGTGAAACGCGGCCAGCGAACGCCCGGACACTTCCGCCACCGCCTTCTCCAGCACGGTGTCGAAATTGGTCGTGAACACGGCGCGTGCCTCGCCCATGGTGACAAGCGCCCCGAGCGCGCGGTTCCCGACGGAAAGCGATACGCGGTCTTCGGCGAGAATCTTTTGAAGATAGGCGTTCTGCCGTTCGCGGTCGTCGCCGAATATCTTCTCGAAGCAGGACGAGTATTCGTTCTCCGCCCAGGCCGGGGGAAACCCCTTGGACGCCATGAACGACTGAATCTTCTCGCGCACCGCATCGTTCTGAACGTCCTGCTGCGAAATCTCCTGATTCTCCTCGCGGCAGTAATAGCGCCGTTTCAAGTCCCACAGGATGTCTGTCGCGGTCGGAAGTCCTGCCGAGCGCGAAGCGCCTGCGCCCAGTAGCCACGCGAAATTGCGCGGACGCTCGCTGATGATCCTGATTAACTCGCCGCATTCCATCGGCTGGCAACCCCCGAGACGCTCTAAGTACGAAAGCGGTACAATGGTTGGAAATACCTTGAAGATCAAGAACTAGCGTTGATTTTTCCGCCTGCGCGTCTGCGCCGCGCGCCGCGTGATCTTGCATTTACCGGCCCCTTGGCCCGTCCGCCAAGGTAACCCTGTCGTGCGAAAGCCGGAGACCGTGCCTCGTCCGTCTTCGCGCTCCGCTTCAAGGAAATTGCAGGAAGTGTGTTGAGAGGCACGATAGCGGCAGATCACGGCGCGCGGCAGAAAGAGGCTGATTCAGTCGCACGAGAACGCGCCTATGGCAGCGTGTACCACGTGCCGCGGCCCGCGCCGTGGCGCACGAGATGGCCTTTTTCCGTCAGCGCGGCAACGTGGTCCTTGACCGTGTTGCGGCTGACGTTCGTGAGCTTCGAGACTTCGGCGACCGTGACCCGCCCGCGTTCGCGGCACAGTTCGAGAATCTGCACGGACAGTTCCGGCAGGTCGCCGATCAGGATGCGCTCGCGCTCGATCTTCTTCTCCAGCCGATCCTTCTGCTGTTTCAGCGCGTTCAGGAAATACGT
>JADZCB010000168.1 GCA_020851775.1 Gammaproteobacteria bacterium | reverse complement strand
TGCGGAAGTCGCGCTCGTGCGCGCGCCCCTCGGCGTGCGCGTAGGACTCGATCTCCTGCAGCGCGCTGGTCGGCGAACCGGCGACGAAGATGCGGGCGGCGGAACTGTCGGCGACGACGACCCAGGTACCGGGCATGGAGATCCTCCTTGTCGATGTGTCAACGCGGCGGCCGGGCGTGCGCCGGCCGCATTCGGTCAGACCGAGCCTTCCCCGATCCGTTTCCGCAGCGCCGCCACCGCGCTGTCCGGCGTGGTCAGCACCGGTATCGACGTGCGTTCACGCACCGCGGCCGCAGCGCGCGCCATGCTGAACTGCGCGAGCGCGACGACGTCGACGCTTCCCGCGACGCGCTCCGCCGCATCGGCGACGAGCCGATCGTGCAGCGCGGTATCGCCACGGTCCAGCGCCTCCAACGCGCCGAGCGCCAGCATCGGCACGACGTCGACGCCGCGGGGAAACTCCGCCGGCATCGATGCGAGCGTCGGCGGAAACGTCGCAACGAGCCCGATGCGGCGTCCGATGCCGACCGCTTCGTCGATCATCGCCTCGTTGGGCTTCAGCACCGGCAGGCGCGGCCACTTCGCCTTCACCGCATCGATGCACGGCCCGAACGCCGAGCAGGTGAAGAGGATCGCCTGCGCGCCCGTTCCGAACGCGTAGCCCGCGAGCGCGAGGAAGCGCCCGGTCATCGCGTCGTCGATGCCGTGAGCGGACCGAGCGAGATCGCCGGACAGCGAATCGTCGAGCAGGTTCATGCGCCGCGCTTGCGGCCAGTCGCGCGCAAGCGCCTCGTTGATCGGCGCGAGCGAATGCGCGAGCGCGTGAATCAGGGCGATCCGCGGCGCCGTCATCGCCGCCTCACGCGGGCGAGGCCGCTCGCCCCGCACGCATCGTGCGTCCCTGGACCCACCACACGAACGCGACGATGGCGAGCGCCGGCAGGTAGAACCAGTGCGACGACGGCCGCTCGGTGCGCACGCGCACGCTGTCGATGTCGAAGCCCTGGTTGATTCCCGCCTTCCTCGCGCGCGAGCCGAAGCGCACCGCGCCGATCGACACCGTGTCGCCGAGCTGCGTGATCGTGAGGCCTGCATCGGCCAGCCGCTTGCGGCCATCGGGATTCGCCGGGCCGAGGTTCACGGCGACGGTCTTGCGCACGTCATCGCCTTCGATGGTGATGCCCTTGATGACCATGACGAGGCGCTCGCCGGCCGGCGCCTTGCCCGCCACGTCGTGGATCTGCGCGGCCGGCACGTCGCGGTATTCGGGCGCGATGCGGTCCATCAGGAGGTCCGGACGGAACAGCAGCGTCGTGGCGACCGCGAGGAGCGCCATCTCCCACCATCGCATCCGCACGCGGAGCCACCCCATCGTCAGCGCCGCGAACGCGAGCATGGCAATCGTCGACGCGCCCACGACGACGACGATCTCCCAGACGTTGTCGACATCGATCAGCAGCAGCTGCGGGTTGAACATCCAGATGAACGGCAGGATCACGGTTCGCAGCGCGTACACGGCGCCCTGCACGCCGATCGCGATCGGGTCTTCCTTCGCGATCGCCGCCGCAGCGAACGTGGCAAGCCCTACCGGCGGCGTGATGTCGCCCATGATCCCGTAGTAGAAGACGAACAGGTGCACGGCGATCAGCGGGATGACCAGGCCCGACTGCGCGCCGAGCTCGACCACGACCGGCGCCATCAGCGTCGCCACCAGCACGTAATTCGCGGTCGTCGGCACGCCCAGCCCGAGCACGAGGCAGACGAAGGCGACGAACAGCAGCATCGCGATGACGTTGCCCTGCGAGACGAACTCGACGAAGTCGGTCATGCGGAGCCCGAGGCCGGTCAGCGTGATGCCGCCGACGATGATGCCCGCGGTCGCGGTCGCGATGCCGATGCCGATCATGTTGCGCGCGCCGTCGTGCAGGCCCTGCACGACGTCGTCGACGCCGCGCATCCATACGCCCGGTTCCTTCGTCCTGCGGAAGAAATCGATCAGCGGCCGCTGCGTGACCATGAGCGCGAGCTGGATGACGATCGCCCAGAACGCGGACAGCGAAGGCGACAGCTCGCGGACCATCAGGCACCAGATCAGCGCGCCGATGGGAATCAGGAAGTGCAGCCCGGCGCGCACCGTCGGCCAGGTCTCGAGCGGCTTCGGGTTCTCGATGTCGATGTCGTCGGGAAGGTCGGCCGAGTTCGCCGCCTCGCGCACCGACCAGACGTAGAGAATCGTGACGACGAGCGCGATGCCGTACGGTGCTGCCGCGCCGAACAGGTTGTCGATCGCCGACAGCACGTAATAGAGCACCGCGCTGACGATGATGGTGCCCGACACGCCGAGGCCCACGCGGATGAAGCGGTCGCGCCACGGGCGGCCGACCGGGCGCACCACCGGCTGCATGCCGAGCTTCAGCGCCTCGAGGTGGACGATGTAGAAGAGGCCGATGTACGACAGCACCGCGGGCAGCACGGCGTTGCGCACGATCTCCGAATACGGGATGCCGACGTACTCGACCATGAGGAACGCGGCGGCCCCCATCACCGGCGGCATGATCTGGCCGTTGACCGACGACATCGTCTCGATCGCCGCGGCCTTGACGCCGCCGTAGCCGGACTTCTTCATCAGCGGGATGGTGAAGATGCCGCCCGACACGACGTTGGAGACCGACGAGCCGGAGATGATGCCGTTCAGCGCGGACGACACGACGGCGACCTTCGCCGGTCCGCCCCGCATGTGTCCCAGCATCGCGAAGCTCACCTGCATCATGTAGTTGCCGCCGCCGGCGCGGTCGAGCAGGCTGCCGAACAGCACGTAGACGAAGATCGTGCCGGTCGACACGCCGAGCGCGATGCCGAACACCCCTTCCGTCGTCAGCCACATGTGGGACAGCATGCGGTTGAGCGACGCGCCTTTGTGGGCGACCACGTCGGGCAGGTAGTTGCCGAACATCGAATACAGCAGGAACAGCACGGCGAGCGCCGCCATCGGCCAGCCCACCGATCGTCGCGTCGCCTCGAGGAGCAGCAGCAGGCCCGCGCTCGCGACCACGATGTCCATCGTGTTCGGCTGGCCGGGCCGCGTGGCGAGCTGTGCGTAGAACAGCAGGAAATACGCGGCGGCGAACGCGCCGGCGAGCGCGAATGCCCAGTCGAGCAGCGGGATGCGGTCGCGTGGCGAGCGCTTCGCGGCCGGCCACGCGAGAAACGCGAGGAACATCGAGAACGCGAGGTGCAGCGAGCGTGCCTCGGTGTCGTTCAGGATGCCGATGCCGAACGTGAACGGCAGCGGCGACGCGTACCAGAGCTGGAACAGCGACCAGGCGACGGCGACGACGAAGATGACGCCGGCCCCGATGCCTTTCGGCTTGCGCGCGCCGGTATCGGACTCGGCGACGATGTCCTGAAGCTCGGTCGACGCTT
>JADZCB010000167.1 GCA_020851775.1 Gammaproteobacteria bacterium | reverse complement strand
CTGCCGTGGCTGCTGCGCGGACGTCGCCGCAGTGCGCGCTGGCAGGCGCGCGACTACGGTCCGCACGCCGTCGAACAGCATTTCGCCGTCGCGCGCCGCGTGCTGCCGGCACCGCAGGCGATCCCCGATACGTGCGTTTGGCTCGCCGACGACGACCTGGCCCATGCCACGACGCTGCTCGCCGATCTGCCCGGTCCGCGTCGGCTGGTGCTCGCGCCCGGTGCGAACTGGCCGGGCAAACGCTGGCCGGCCGCCGCCTATGCCGCGCTGGCGCGCAAACTGTGCGCCGAGTTCGACGCCGTGATCCTGCTCGGTAATGCGGCCGACGTGGCGGCCTTCGACGATCACCGCGACGCTCTCGGGCTACCGACGCTCGATCTGATGGGTCGCACCTCGCTGCTCGAAGCCGGCGCGGTGATGCGCCAGGCGACCTTGTTCGTCGGCAACGATTCCGGTCTCGGCCATCTCGCGGCCGCCGCCGGTATTCCGAGCGTCACCGTGTTCGGCCCCGGCCGTCCCGCGCGCTACCGGCCGTGGGGCACGCGGGCGAGTGTGGTGATGGCACCGGATCTCGATCTCGCGCGGCTCACGCCTGCGGCCGTCGCCGATCACGTGCGCGCACAGCTCGCGGCGCAGACGCGATGAGAATCGCCCAAGTGATGCTCGCGAAGCGCTTCGGCGGCGCCGAGCGATCGTTCGTCGACCTCTGCGCCGAACTCGTCGCGCGCGGCCACGCGGTGCTCGCGATCTGTGAAGCGCGTGCGGCGGCGCTGCCGCTGCTCGAACGCATCGCGGGGCTCGACGTCCGCACCGTGCGGGTGTGGGGCGCCTGGGATCCGTTCGCCCGCCGGGCCATCGGCCGCGCGCTGCGCGCGCATCGCGCCGAGATCGTCCAGTGCCATCTCGCGCGGGCTGCGCACCTCGGCGGGCACGCGGCACACGCGCTCGGCCTGCCGACATTGGCGAAGACCCACAACTACGTCGATCTGCGTTACTACCGCGCGATCGATCGCCTGGTGCCGACGACGCGTGCGCAGGCCGATTACCTGCTCGCGCACGGCATTGCACCGGACCGCGTGACGCGAATTCCGAATTTCTCGCGCCTCGCGCCGCAGGCACCGACGGCGCACCCGCCGATGCCGCCGGTGCGTCTGTTGGCGCTCGGCCGTCTGGTCGCGAAGAAAGGGTTCGACGTGCTGCTCGCCGCGCTCGCCGCCTTGCCGCCCGCTACACCGCCGATCGTCCTCACCCTCGCCGGTGACGGTCCGCTGCGCGCGGCGCTCGACGCGCAGGCACGTTCGCTCGCCCCGCGCGTCGAGGTCCGCTTCGTCGGCTGGGTCGACGATGTCGCGGCGCTGTTCGCGGCGGCCGACGTTTTCGTGCTGCCGTCGCGCGACGAACCTTTCGGTATCGTCGTGCTGGAAGCGATGGCCGCCGGCGTGCCGATCGTCGCCACCCGCACGGCGGGCCCGCTCGAGATACTCGATGCGGAAACGGCGTTGCTCGTCGCCATCGGCGACGTTGCGGCGCTCGCGCATGCGCTCGGCGCGGTGCTCGACGATCCCGCCGCCGCGCGGACCCGTGCCGCACGCGCGGGCACCGTCTTTCGCAACACCTATGCGGCTGCCGCCGTGGTGCCGCGATACGAACGGCTCTACGCCGAGCTGCGGGCGCGCTGACCCTCGCCGTCCGCTGCGCTCACGCGCGTTCGGGCGATCCGGTGTGCAGTGGACCCGCGTCGAGGTGCGGATAGCGGTAATTGAGCTGGACCGTGCGTCCGTCCAGCGTGCGATAAGGCCGCGTGACGGCATGATCGGCGCGCATGTCGTCGACACCCGCCATGTGCATGATCCCGATCGGCTCGTGCGGCAAATACGGTTCGACGAAGCGTGCATTGGCGTCGTCCCACACCAGCGGCGTCTGCCCGCACAGCCAGTGCATGTAAGCAGGCAGGATTTCGTGCGGGTAGTCCTCGACATGCAGCAGCACGCCGAGCGAGACCTGCTCCGCAGTGAACACCTTGCCCTTCGTCATCGCGACGAGCGCGAGCGCCTGCCAGCGCGCCCAGTGCGGCGCGCCGGCCGAAAGTGCGAAGCATCCCGCCGAGAGGATGTAGCGCGTAAGCAGAAGCTTTGCCGTCGCGAAGCCATACGGGCGTCGCGCGTTCGAGAAATAGAAGCTCGTGATCTTCACCGGCCAGCGCCACAACCACTTGATGCGCGCCTGACGGCGATAGGCGCGATCCGCCGCGCCGCTCAGCACGATGCGGTCCGGATGATCGGTCGCGCCGGCGAGGAAGGTGCGCACGGCCCGCCAGTCCTGGACCCAGGTGTCGGCGTCCATCCACATGTAGATGTCGTAGCCCGGGAAGATGTCCGGCAGGAACGGGCGGCACACACAGGCCTTGAGGTATTCGCGGCCGTCCGCCTTTTTCGCGACCGCCGGCGACGGCCACTCGGGATTGCGGATCGCCTGCGTCTGCGGCGCGAGTTCGGCGCGCTGCTGTGCGCTCAAGCCGGCGTCGAGGATGCAGACATCGAGGCCCGCACTTTCCGGACAGCGCCGCACGGAATGCAGCCACTCTCTGAGCAGCGGGTAGTAATTGGCATCGCAACCGGAGACGAGGGTGATGCGGGGAGACATGGAATCGGGAGATCGAGAATGGGGCGGCGGCAGCATAGCGGGGACGGCGTCGGCCGTCGCCGGCTCAGCGCGTCGCCCGGTGCAAGGCGATGGTCTCGCGCACGCGATCGAGCCGTTCGGCGCCCCAGTAGAGCTCGCCGTCGACGATCCAGCTCGGCACGCCGAACACGCCGCGCGCTTCGGCCGCCATCTGCAGCGTGGCGAGGCGCGCGAGCCCCGTGTGCCGGGCCCAGTCCGGAAATGCGGCGCCGTCCGCGCCGGCGCACGTCAGCAGCTCGGCGAGCGCGACGCCATCTTCGAGATCGAGTTCGCGGCGCCAGAAGCGTGTGTAGACCTCGTCGTGATATGCACGCCAGACGCCGGCTTCTGCCGCATACAGGAAGCCCGCGTGCGCGAGCCGGCTGTCGAAGATCCGCCGCGGACCGCGCAGCACGAGGCCCCGCCGGTTCGCTTCGCGACGGCAGTCCATGTACGCGTAGCGCACACGCCGCCACTGGTGCGCGTTGCGCGTGCCGATCACATCTTTGCCGCGCGCATCGAGTGCTGCCGCCCCGAGATACGCGGGAATGTCGAGCGTGTACGGAATGCGCGCGACGCTGACGCCGAATTCGTGTTCGAGCTGATCGGTCGCGACCTGCGCGAGCCAGGCGTACGGGCTCTTGTAGTCGAAGAAATGTTCAATCTGCATGGCGTGGGATCTCCGGTGTGAGCAGACCGTGCGCGGCGATTTGCCGCCATACGGTGTCGACATCGAGCGCGGCGAGGCAGTCGGCGCTGCGCTGGCCGGCACAGGCGGGCACGAGTTCGGTGCAGGCGAGCACGTAATCGCGCTGGCCCAGCGCATGATTGCGGCGCCAGTCGGACGGGCCGAACAGGCCGAACACGGGCACGCCCGCGGCAGCGAGCGCGTGCATCGGGCCGGAGTCGTTCGCCAGCGCGAAGCGCGCATGCTGCGTGAGTTCCGCGAGCTGCGGGATCGTGAAGCGGTCGGTCGCGTCGATCCCGGCCCGCGCCGCGAGCGCACGATTACGGTCCGCGTCCGGGCCGGCGCCGAGCCACACGGCGCGCAGGCCGGCGTGTGCCAGACGTTCGGCGAACACGCCGAAGCCGGGCCAGCACTTGTCCTGACGAGTCGCGCTCGCGCCGGCGTGCAGCGCGACGAACGCGCCGTCGGCGAGCCGATGCTGCGCGAGGAAGGCGGCGACGTCCGCGCGTGCGGCGTCGCTGCAGCGAAGTAGCGGTCGCGACGCCGCCGCCGGCACGCCCGCCGCGGCGAGCATGTCGTTCATCCGCTCGAAGATGTGGCATTGGCCCGTCCATGGCACGCGCGGATGATGCGAATACGGAAAGCGTGCGTGATTCCCGACGCGTTCGCGCACACCGGATAACGCGCATAACAGGCCCGTCCGATCGTTGCCCTGCAGGTCGTAGATGCGATCGAAATGCCGGATCCGGATGAAACGCAGCAGCGCCCACATCGCGCCGAATCCCCGCCGCGGGCTGGCGTGCACGGTCAGCGACG
>JADZCB010000166.1 GCA_020851775.1 Gammaproteobacteria bacterium | reverse complement strand
GGTGGCGCGGCCGCGGCACGGTAGGCGCGTCGCCTCGAGAAAATCGTCGATAATGCGGCGAGCTGTGGATCACGCGGCAAGGCTGAAGAAAGGACGACGATGCCCCAGCAGTTTGCCAACGTCGATGATGTCGTCGAGGCCCTGCGGCCGAGCTACCCGGTCTACTGTCTGCGACCGCAGACGCTGCGCAGGCAGGTGCAGCGTTTCGATGCAGGGTTTCCGGGCACGGTACTCTATGCCGTGAAGTGCAATCCGCATCCCCTGGTGCTCGATGCACTGTACGCGGCCGGCATCACGCATTTCGACACGGCTTCGCTGCCGGAAATCGCGGCGGTTGCCGAGCGCTACGGTGATGCGACCTGCTACTTCATGCACCCGGTCAAATCACGTGCGGCGATCCAGGCGGCCTATGGCATTTACGGCGTGCGCCATTATGTCGTCGATCACCCCGTCGAACTCGCCAAGCTGCTGGACGAAACGCCGGCGCGCGATCTCGTCATCGTCGTGCGAATCAAGACGCCGTCCGATCCCCACACGGTGTTCGATCTGTCGACCAAGTTCGGCTGCGACATCGAAACGGCAGTGACGCTGCTCGAGACCATCGACAAGGCGGGCTGCCGCAGCGGCCTCGCTTTCCACGTCGGCTCCCAGTGCGGAGCACCCGCGGCGTTCGCGACGGCTCTGGATCTGGTGGCTCAAGCCATGCGGCGCAGCGCTCGCGCGCCGTCACTGATCGACGTCGGTGGCGGATTTCCCGCGAGCTACGTCGGTGCAGAGGTACCGGCGCTCGAGGCGTACCTGCACGAAATCCGTGACGCACTGGCCCGCCTCGCGCCGCCGCCGGAAACGGCCGTGCTCGCTGAGCCCGGGCGGGTACTCGTCGCCGATGCATGTTCGCTGCTCGTGCAGATCCAATTGCGCAAGGAACAGTCGCTCTATCTCAACGACGGCATCTTCGGCAGTCTTTCGGAAATGGCGTTGTCGAGTCTGCGCATGCCGATGCGGTTGATCCGCCGCGGTGCCACCCCGGCGACCGACATGCAGGCGTTCACGCTGTACGGTCCGACTTGCGACAGTCTCGACGTATTGCCGGGGCGCTTCGACCTGCCGGCCGATGCTCGCGAAGGCGACTGGATCGAAATCGGCCAGCTTGGCGCCTACTCGAACGCGCTGGCGACGCGCTTCAACGGCTTCTTTCCGGAGACCTTCGTGACGCTCACGGCTTGAGCGCAGCCGATGCGGGATCGCATCGTCGGCACATGACACCGCGAACGTTCGCGTGCGCCCGGGTCACGCACGCGCCGCCTTGCGCAGCGCCTCGATGCGCGCTTCCAGCGGCGGATGTGACATGAACAACGCCATCAGGCCGCTGCGGGCGCCGCCGGCGATACCGCTCGCCGCGAGCTGATCCGGCAGACCAGCCGCCTGGTGCCGTTCGCGCAGACGCTCCAGCGCGGCGATCATCCGTTCGCGGCCGGCGAGGGCGGCGGCACCCGCATCGGCACGGAACTCCCGCTGCCGCGAGAACCACATCACGACGACGCTCGCGAGTACGCCGAAGAGAAGCTGGGCGATCATCGAGGAGATGAAAAAGCCCGGTCCGTGTCCGTCCTCGGACTTGAACAGCACGCGATCGACGAAATAGCCGACGAGGCGCGACAGGAACACGACGAACGTATTGACGACGCCCTGGATCAGCGCGAGCGTCACCATGTCGCCATTCGCGACATGGCTGACCTCGTGGGCGAGCACCGCCTCGACCTCGTCCTTCGACATCGTCGCGAGCAGGCCCGTGCTGACTGCCACCAGTGCATGATCGCGCCGCGCACCCGTGGCGAAGGCGTTCGGCTCCGGCGAATCGAAAATTGCGACGTCCGGCATGCCGATGCCGGCCTGGTCGGCCTGGCGCCGCACGGTGTCGATCAGCCAGTGCTCGGTCGCGTTCACCGGTTGTGCAATCGTGCGCGCACCGACCATGCGAGCCGCCGACCACTTCGACATCGCGAGCGAAACCAGCGAGCCGGCGAAGCCGATCACGGCCGACATCGCGAGCAGGGCGCCGAGGTTCACCCGACCATCCGCGGCGAGCGCGGTATCGAGTCCCAGGATGCGGAAGCTCACCGCAATGACGGCGAGCACCGCGATGTTGGTCAACAAGAAAAGGCCGATTCGTTTCATCCAAGTTCTCCAGGAATGCCGGCAAACCGCACGGACCATCGTACACGGTGCATTGTCGGCATCGCGGCGCCCAGGGAAAGTCGAAATCCGGCGCACGGAACTTCGATAATCCCGAAGCGGGCGGCTGCCGCGGAGCCCGTCACGGTTCCTCGATCCGGTGCACCCACTGTCGCCGCGTCTCGTACATGAATCCGATGGCCGAGCGCATGAGCAGATGCAGCACCAGGCGACGCACGACGCGTTGACGCAGTTGCCGAACCGCGCGCTGCTCACGGATCGTCTCGCCCAGGCCATCGGGGTTGCGCGCCGCAGCGGCGAAGTCGTCGCCGTGATGTTCTTCGATCTCTCGACTTCGCTGCACTACCCTCGAAAGAGTGGGCGTGGCGCCCTCCTCATAGGGGGCAAACGCCCTCCTCGAACGCTTCCCGCGCTGCCCCCTCGTTGGTGGATGGCACCGCCGAGCGCCTTATTTCATCATACGGTGCATCCAGCGCACGGCGGATCGTGCCGCTGCGTCACGTAAATCATCTGCCTGCGGAGGTCCCATGGCTTGGCGAATCGGTGTCGATACGGGTGGTACGTTTACCGACGTGGTGGCTGTCGATGAAGCGAGCGGCAAGCGCTACGTGCGCAAGACGTCCTCGACCCCGGACGATCCCTCGCGCGCCTTTACACAGGGCATCGTCGAACTGCTCGACGAAGTCGGCGTCGATGCGACGGACGTAAGCTTCATCAGTCACGGGACGACTGTTGCGACCAATGCGATCCTCGAATCCCGCTATGCGCGTCTGGGGCTCATCGTCACGCGGGGTTATCGCGAGATGCTGGAGGTCGGGCGCCAGACGGTGCCGGGTGATTTCGGAGATATCACCTGGTGGCTCAAGCCGCCGCGCGTCGTTCCGCTGGAATTGGTGCGCGAGGCAGGCGGGCGCCTCGACTTCTGCGGAGAAGAGCTCGCATCGCTCGACGAGGAGGCCGTGCGCGCAGCGGCGCGTGACTTCAAGGCGATGGGCCTGCAGGCGATTGCGGTGTCCTTCCTGCACTCGTATCGCAATCCGGCCCATGAGCAGCGTGCGCGCGAGCTGATCATCGAAGAACACCCCGGCTGCTTCGTGTCCGTCTCCTCGGATGTAATCCGCGAATACCGCGAGTACGAACGGACCTTGAGCACCTGTCTCAACACCGGTCTCATGCCGCTGGTGACGACCTATCTGAACAATTTGCGGGCCCGCCTGAGTGACGAGGAAATCGAGGCCCGGCTGTACGTGATGAAATCGAGCGGCGGAATCATCCATGCCGCCGAGATGGCGCCGCAGCCGATTGCAGCCGTGTTGTCGGGGCCCGCCGCAGGCATCGTGACCGCATGTTATTACGGCAAGGCAGCCGGCTATCCCAACCTCATCACGATCGACATCGGCGGCACCTCCACCGACATTTGCCTGATCGACCAGGGCACACCGCACATGCTGACCGAGGGCCGCATCGACATTTACAACATCAAGGCGCCGATGATCGATATGCACACGGTCGGCGCCGGCGGCGGCTCGATCGCGTGGTTGTCGGCAGGCAGGAGCCTGCGGGTCGGGCCGCAGAGCGCGGGGGCCCAGCCCGGGCCGGTCTGCTACGGCCGCGGGGGCAAGGCACCTGCCCTCACGGATGCGCACATCGTGCTCGGGCGCGTCTCTCCCTATTTGCTCGGTGGCACGATCGCGCTCGATCCCGCGGCGGCGCGCCGTGCGATCGACGAGCACATCGCGACGCCGCTCGGGATCAGCGTAGAGGATGCCGCGATGGGCATTCTCGATCTGGCAACCAACAACGTCGCGCAGGGTATCAACGTGGTATCGGTCAAGCGCGGGCGCGACCCCCGCGACTACGCGCTGATGGCCTTCGGCGGCGCCGGTGGACTCAACGCCTGCCTGGTGGCCGAATCGCTGGGGATCCGGACGATAGTGTCACCGCCATCGCCAGGAGTGACCTCGGCAGAAGGTCTGCTGTCGACCAACGTGCGCTCCGATCGCGTGATCACCGACGTACAGCGGGAAGATGCGCTGGATGTCGCGCGCCTGATTCGGGAGTATCAGAATATTCATGCCCAGATTGTCGGAGACCTCGCGCGCGAGGGCTTCACTGGCAGCGACACGGTCATCACGGGGTTCGCCGATATGCGCTATGCCGGCCAGGCCTACGAGGTGCGCGTTCCCGTCACGGTCCTCGACGCGACGCTGACCGACGCTGCTGTGCGTAATGCGATCAAGGCCTTCCACCGGGCTCATGACGATCGATTCGGCTACGAATACGAAGGGCGGCATCCGGTCGAAATCGTCAATGTCGGCGCCACCGGATTCGGCTTGTTCCCACCGCTCGTGATCGCGCAGGAGCAGCGCAAGGACTGCTCGTGGATCGGGGCCAGGAAGGATCTGCGTCGTGGGGTGTTTCGGGCCGTCGGCGAGGTGGAATTACCCGTCTACGAGCGATCGCTGGCGCCGATCGGCGTGGGCATCGCCGGGCCCTGCATCGTCGAGCAGTACGATGCGACGCTGGTCGTAGAGCCGGGTTGGCGCGCCGTGCTCGACAAGACCGGCCAAATCATATTGACCCACCAGCATCAGGAGGCATGACCATGGCTGAAGGCAATACCAGTCTGCGCGCTGCGGCGGCTCCGCGTGTTTTCGATGAAGCACGTTACCTCACCGACGCCTATGCCCCGACTCGCAAGTCCTGCTTCGTGCGTGACGACGAGCACTGGCCGCGCATCGAAGCACTGAAGAACACCATCGACAGCGTGACGCTGGACGTCCTCGAGTGGGCGCTCGAAGCCGCCATCGACGAAGGTGAGGCGGCAGTCGAGCGCACGGCGGTGTCGACCATCGTCCGCGAACAGCACGATTACCGTGCCTCCTTGAATACCATCGACTGCAACAGTGTCACGCGCGTGTCCTGGGCGGCAACGGCGGATCCGATCCGCAACTATTACCCGTTGGACGAGATTCACGAAGGCGACGTCTTTCTCTACAACGACATCCACGAATCGAGCGGCACGATAGGTCACCTGCCGGATTTCTGCGTCGTGGTGCCGATCTTTTCCGACGCCCGTCTCATCGCGTTCGCCCAACTCTTCGGCCACTGCAACGACGTCGGCGGCAAGATGTCGGGAAGCTGGTCGCTGACGGCGACGACGGTGTTCGAGGAAGGCATCCAGGTGCCGCCGATCAAGCTCTACGCGCGCGGCGTGCGCAACGAGGACGTGTGGAAAGTCATCCTGCGCAACAGCCGGTATCCAGACGATCTGCGTGGCGACATCGACGCCTTCGTCGGCGCGACGCGCATCATCCAGCGCCGCGTGGTCGAGCTGTGCAAGCGCTATGGTACGGACGTCGTCGAAGCCGGCTTCTACCGCATCATGGACCGTTGCGAGGAAATCGTGCGTGAAGATGCGCTGCCGCACATCCCGAACGGCGAGTACGTCGGCGAGGATTTCCTCGAGACCGACGGCATCGATCTCGACAAGCCAGTCAAGCTGATGCTGACGGTGCGCAAGGATCCGGAAAAGATCATCGTCGACTTCGCTGGCACGGATCCGCAGACGGCGGGGCCGGTGAACTGGGTGATGGACGGCCGCCACTATTCGAAGTGGCTCGGCGGCTTCGTGAAGGCCCAGGTGCCCGGCATGATCGTCAACGAAGGTATGACACGCGTCTTCAAGACCTATCTGCCGCCGCGCACGGTGCTCTCCGCGGAGTATCCCGCGGCCGGTGCCGACCGCATGGACTGCATGCTGCGCATGCTGGGCGCGTACATGGCGGCGATGGCGAAGGCGACGAACGGCCAGATGGTCGGCGACTCGCAGTGCATCCAGCTCTACGGCTTCTTCGGCAAGGGCAAGGACGGCAAGGATTTTCTCTATCGTGAGATCTTCGGCGCCGGGTCCGGTGCCCGACCGTTCGCCGACGGCACGGACACGGTCGATCTCGTACCCCATTCGAAGAACCTGCCGAGTGAGTTCATCGAACAGCGTTTCCCGGTGCTCGTCCATCGCGTCGGCATGTTCCCGGATTCGGGTGGCCCTGGCGCATTCCGCGGCGGGCTCGGCTATCTGAAGGACGTCGAGATCCTCGTCGACGGGCATTTCCTCACGGTATCGTATCGCACGATATTCTCGTGTTTCGGCGTCAATGGCGGCATGGCCGGGCGTTCCGGCGGCGCGGTCGTCAACCCCGATACGCCGCAGGCCCGGCAGATCTGGTTCAAACGCGAAGCGGTGCCGGTGCAGGCAGGTGACGTCGTGCGCATTCTGACGCCTGGTGGTGGCGGCTGGGGTGATCCGCTGGCCCGCGTGCCGGAGATGGTCAGGCTCGACGTGCAACGCGGGCTCGTGTCGGTGTCCAGCGCGCGCGACGATTACGGTGTGGTGTTGCGCGAGGTGTCGGACCTCAATCGCCGCTACGAAGCCGATACCGCCGCAACGGATGACTTGCGCGCGAAGATGAAGTCGGTGCGCCCACCGCTGAAGATGATCAACCGCGGTCCGCATGCCGAAAAGCTCATCCGGGAAGGCGTCATCACGGTCAGTGATTTCGACTACCCCGCGCAGTTCGACGAAGCGTCGTATCTCGCGGTCGCTGCTGGTGCGGCGTAGCACGCGCGGATCGGCGATGGTGTCGATCCATGTGATCGACGCGGCGACGGATGGCCGTGCAAATCTGTAACGAGCGTGCGGCGACTGCGACGGCCGGATGTCGGCGTTGCGTGCCGCGAGGAGGGAACGGATGGATCAATTGATGCGCATGAGCGCCGTCGAGCAGGCGCGTCTGATCCGAACGGGACAGGTGTCGGCGCCGGAAATGGTCGAAGCCGCCATTCAGCAGATCGAACGGCTCAACCCGAGCATCAACGCCGTGGTGCTGCCGCTGTTCGACCGTGCACGCGCCGAAGCCCAGCGCGTGACAAAGGATGCACCGTTCGCCGGTGTACCGCTGTTGCTCAAGGATTTTCTTGCCGAGTATGCGGGAACACGCCTGACCGACGGCTCCCGCTTTCTGCGTGATCACGTGTCGAGTTCGGATAGCGAACTCGTCGCCCGCTACCGGCGCGCGGGCTTCATCATCGTCGGCAAGACGAACACGCCGGAGTTCGCGTCGAAGCCGACGACGGAACCCGAACTGTTCGGTGCGACGTGCAATCCGTGGAACCCGATGTATTCGGCGGGCGGTTCATCCGGCGGATCGGCCGCGGCGGTGGCGGCCGGGATGGCGGCGGTCGCGCACGCGAACGATGGCGGCGGTTCTATCCGCTGCCCGGCGTCGTGGTGTGGAGTCGTCGGCCTGAAGCCGACCCGTGGTCGCAATCCCCTCGGACCGGGCTACGGCGACATCGGTGCGGGACTGATCTGCGAGCACGTCGTCACGCATACCGTGCTCGACAGCGCCGCGATTCTCGATTGCACGGCCGGCGTCGATCCGGGTGCGCCGTATTGGCCGCCGCCGCCGGTGCGGCCGTTCGCGGCGGAGGTCGGCAGTGCGCCGGGGCGTCTGCGGATAGGTTTCAGCACGGCACCGGTCGCGCAGGCCGCCGTGCATGCAGACTGTCGCCGCGCAGTGCTCGAGGCCGCGCGTCGTTGCGAAGCGTTGGGTCATCACGTCGACGAGGCGTCGCCGCGGGTGAATGCCGAACGGTTCACCGAAGTGTTCACCACGCTGTGGCTCGGCATGGTCGCGTGGGCGATCCGCGACTGGTCGCGTCGCATCGGGCGTGAGCCCACGGCCGACGACTTCGAAGCGCATACGTGGAAGATGTTCACCCTGGATGCCTCCCGGCGCCCGTCTGACCTCTTTCTGGCGATTCAGGACATGCAGCGCATGGCACGCGAGGTCGCGCCGTTCTTCACCAGTCACGACGTATGGTTGACGCCGACCACCACACAGCCGCCGCAGCCGAACGGCTGGTTCGATTTCGATCCGGCCAGTCCGCAGCAGGCGACGCAGCGCATCGGCGATGTGCCGAAATTCACTGCGATTGCGAACATGACGGGCCAACCGGCCATCAGCCTTCCGCTGCACTGGACGGACGACGGATTGCCGGTCGGGGTGCAGTTGATCGGCCGTTACGGTGACGAGGCGACGATTCTGCGTCTCGCCGCGCAACTCGAAGCCGACATGCCGTGGCGCTCGCGCGTGCCGCCGCAGGTCACCACATGAAGGGATGTCACCAATGGATAACAGAATGACATCGCGGGGCTACGCACGAGGTGGGGCATCGTCTACCGCGTGCAGCGCGGCAATCCCTATACTCGGAGACATCCACCATCATGCAATCCGGCGCCGTGTGCAGATGTCCGCGCGTCGGTGACATGCGGCCGTGCCCGGCAAGGAGATCCGATGAACAAACCCCGTGCTTTCGTGAAGGACGGCAAGTTCCATATCCCGACCGCCGAGGAACTCGGCTTCGATCCGGTCGAAATGCGCCGCAAGTACGACTTCGAACGCGATCGACGCCTGCGCCCGGACGGCGCGACGCAGTACCAGGACATCGATGGGGACCTGCACCACTACAACGACGATCCCTACATTACCGAACGCATCGAACGCGAGCCGCTTCAGGAGTCGATCGAGGTCGCGATTCTCGGTGGTGGCTTCGGTGGCATGCTGATCGCGGCAAGGCTCGAGCGCGCCGGCATCCGTGACTTCCGCGTCATCGAGCGCGCTGGCGACTTCGGCGGCACCTGGTACTGGAACCGTTATCCCGGCGCGCAGTGCGACGTCGAGTCCTACATCTATCTGCCGCTGCTCGACGAGACGGGCTACATGCCGGCCTTCAAGTATTCGCTGCAGCCGGAAATCTACGCGCACGCACAGCGTATCGGCCGGCATTTCGATCTCTACCCGCGCGCCTGCTTCCAGACCCAGGTGCGCGAACTGCGCTGGGACGATGCAGCCGCACGATGGATCGTGACGAGCGACCGCGGCGATGTCTTCCGCGCGCGCCATGTCGTGATCTCGAGCGGCTCGCTGAACCGGCCGAAGCTGCCCGGCATCCCCGGCATTCGCGACTTCAAGGGCCACACGTTCCACACCAGTCGCTGGGACTACGCGTATACCGGCGGCTCGGTGGAAGGCAATCTCCACAAGCTTGCCGACAAGCGCGTCGGCATCATCGGCACCGGCGCGACGGCGATCCAGGCGATTCCGCATCTCGGCAACACGGCAGGACACCTGTACGTTTTCCAGCGTACGCCGTCCTCGGTCGACGAACGCCGCAACCGGCCGACCGATCCGGCGTGGTGGACGACGCTGCAACCCGGCTGGCAGCAGGCGCGCAACGACAACTTCACGAAGCTGCTCGTCGGTGTGTCGGTCGAGGAAGATCTCGTCAACGATGGCTGGACGGAACTGTTCAAATCGCTCGGCGAACTGCTCGACAACTCAGGCGCGATGAACCTGACGGAGGCGGAATTGAAGCTGCTCGGCGAGATCGTCGACTACCAGCATGACAACCGCGTCCGCGCGCGTTGCGACGAGATCGTCCGCGACAGCAAAACCGCCGGGGCGCTGAAACACTGGTACCGGCCATGGTGCAAGCGGCCCTGCTTCAACGACGAGTATCTGCCGACGTTCAACAAGCCCAATGTGACGCTCGTCGACACCGGCGGCAAAGGCATCGATCGCCTGACCGAGAACGGCGTCGTCGTCGATGGCGTCGAGTACGCGCTCGACTGCCTGATTTTCGCGACCGGCTTCGAGGTCAGCCGCGCGACCTATACGCACCAGGCCGAGCTCGACATCATCGGCCGCGACGGCCGCAAGCTCGGCGAGTATTGGGCGAACGGCATGCGCACATACCACGGGCTGATGAGCCATGGCTTTCCGAACCTCTATCATATGGGCTTCACCCAGACCGGCTACACGCCGAACTTCACCTACCAGCTCGACAAGCAGGCCCAGCACCTGGCAGCCGTCTTCACCGACGTGAAGAAGCGCGGCTACGCGGTGCTGGAGCCGACGCTCCAGGCGGAAGAGGATTATCTGAATCTCGTCACGGCACCGAACGCGATGACGGACTATCTCGCGAACTGCACCCCCGGTTACTACAACGCCGAAGGCGCCGCCAAGGGCAACAACGACGGCTTCCTGCAGGGTCATTACCCCGAGGGCGGGCTCAAGTTCTACGAGATGCTCGCCGAATGGCGTGCGAAGGGCGACTACGCGGGACTGACGGTGCGTTGAGGCGGATCCCGTAGCCCGCGCAAGCGGTGTGCTGCTGCTTGCCAAGCCATTTTTGCCACCAAGAACACCGACGGGGATGAGGGTGAGGTGTGCCGGTCGGCGGATTATGGTTTCGTCGGACTTTAACATCCGCTCCGTACTCTGCCCACATGGCGCACCGCGAGCATCTTCGCCGGACGCGTGCGAGCGCAACGCGATGACACGAGGACGCGACGTGCGCCGGCAGGGCAATCGTGTCCCGCTGCGTTTGACGTGAGTCAAACGCGCATGAGCGCGGCGCCCTAGGATGCGTCGGCCGAACTATGGATTCGCATCGATATGGCCAGCATCCTCATCCAGCATCATTCGGACATCCTCTGTGTCTGGGCCTACGTGTCCCAAGTCAGGCTCGAGGAACTCGAGCGCGAGTTCGACGACGAGATTGCCATCGAGCATCACTGGCTGCAGGTCTTCGGCAGCGTCGGTGACAAGCTGTACACGAACTGGCGCGACAAGGGCGGCACGGCCGGTTATTCGACACACGTGAAAGACATCGTCGCACGCTTCGGCCACGTGCCTGTCCATCCCGAGATCTGGCAGGCCGAGACGCCGAGCTCTTCGCTGCCTGCCCATGCGGTGTTGTGCGCAGTGCGTCTGCTGGATGCAGATGAGGACCGCTGTCGCGTGACCCAACTCGCCTGCGCGATCCGTCGCGCCTTTTTCTGCGATCTCGTCGACGTGTCGTGCCGCCGGAATCTGCTCGGGATCGTCGAAGCATGCGGCATTCCGGTACCGCGTATCGAAACACTCCTCGACAATGGCGCGGCCTGGGCTGCGCTGTCGGCCGATCTCGACCTCGCACGCGAGCAGAATGTCCGTGCGAGTCCTACATTGATCTTCAATGAAGGTCGTCAGCGGTTGACAGGGAATGTCGGTTACCGCGTGATCGAGGCCAACGTGCGTGAGCTGCTGCAGGCGCCGGCGGGCGGGCAGTCGTGGTGTTGAGCGCCGAATGAATCCAGTCACGGAGGGCACGGAGGAAGAGGGGATTGATGGGGGCCGAACTTCACCGGCACGGCCCGCTGGGGTGGCGTCCTCGACGCCGAGCGCAATGGGGTTCCCGTGCCGTTCATACTGGTGACGGGCAGCAGCGTCGACCCGCCGCAGTCGTTCAAGCCCGTGCCGCTGCCCGCTGCGGTATGGATGATGGCCACTGCCGCGGTGCTGCCCGGCACTTTCCGGCGTCGCGGCGGGTCGAAGGGACAGACCGTTCAGGGAGGCAGTTCATGAGCAGACAGAAGTGCAAAATCGCAGCCGCCGCGGCCTGCGTCCTGTTGAGCAGCCCGGCCCTCGCGCAGAGCGCCGGCATCCAGCGCGCGACGCAGGGCGCGGCGGATGCCGTCACGTCGCCGGTCCGCATCGTCGACGGCGTACGCGAGGAGACGCGCACGCACGGCGCGGTCGGGGTCGTCACCGGCACGATCAAAGGGAGCGCGCAGGCGGCCGGTCAACTCGTCACCGGCGCCGCGAATGTGGGCGTCGGGGTCGTCGAAGTACTGGTGTCACCCTTCACACGGCAGTGACGCCGACGTAGCGCGCATCCGCATTCCGGGTGAACAGGCAGCGCCCGGCGTTACCGAGGCAGCGCGCTACACGTCGTCGTGTGGTGGATCCGGATCAGAGTCCCGGCCAGTGCCGCCAGTCGGCATAGGTACGATCGATCGCAATCCGGCCATCGACAATCGTCAGCACGGCGACGAAGGGCAGCGTCCAGTCGTCGCCCCGATCCGGATCGAGCAGCACGGCTTCGACGCAGGCGACGTTGCCGCAGACATGCCGGCGCTCGACCCGCATGCGCCGGCGCGGCGCTTTGCGCAGCACGGCCTGTTCGACCTTCAGCAGCATGTCCTGTCCTTCGATGGCGCGAAGGCCCATCGGGTGGACCACGCAGTCCGGCGCATAACAGTCGCCGACCATGCGTGCGACGTCCTCGTTGTAGGTAGTGCACCAACGATCGACGAGAGCGTTCGGATCCGTGGCTTGTGACATGGCGCGGCCTCTTTCATGGGCGGTGGCGCCGTAGCGTAGCGCGAACGACGGCGCCGGACATGCTGCGTGCTCGCGTTGCTGCGTTGCGGAGAACGCGCGGGACCGCACCGTCGCGGGCTACACTCCTCGGCCTGCGAAGCGGGAGATCTCCGATGTCACAGCCACCCGAAAGTGCCCACCGCCTGTTCGAGGAACGTTTCAACGCCGGCGATCTCGACGGCATGCTCGCCCTCTACGAAGAAGATGCGACCTTCGTGCGCGGACCCGGCGACTATGTGCGCAACCGCACCGCGCTGATCGAAGGCCTGCGCGGGTTCCTCGCTACCAAAGGAAGAATCAGGCTCGAGACGCGCTACGCCGTGCAGCACGGTGAGCTCGCCTTGCTCAGCAACGAATGGACCCTGACGGGCATTGGCGCGGACGGCAAGCCGTTCACGATGTCGGGCCGCACCGTCGAAGTCGTGCGGCGGCAGGCCGACGGACGCTGGCTGTACGTGATTGACCATCCGTGGGGCGCGCAGTGAGACGCGATGGGGATGTCCGGTCACCCAGTGCAGCGCGACTCAGGCTTTCCTCACGAACGCGGACTTCAGCTTCATGCCGATGCCGTCGATGCGGCAATCGATGTCGTGATCGCCGTCGACGATACGAATGTTCTTGACCCGCGTTCCGACTTTCACGACCTGGGATGAGCCTTTGACCTTGAGGTTTTTGATGACGGTAATGGTGTCTCCGTCGTTCAGCACGTTGCCGACGGCGTCGCGCACGATCTTCGCACCCTCATCGGTGGTGGCGGCCTCACCGACCTGCCACTCGTGACCGCACTCCGGACACACGAGCGAGGCGCCGTCGGCATACGTGAATTCGGACTTGCATCGGGGGCAGGCTGGCAGGGCGGTCATGGTGGCATCCTTTAGGAAGCTGCGGCCTCGGCCGCAATGGAGAAGAACCCAATCCGTGGCGCCATGATGCGGCACGGCGCCGCGGCCGAATTGATCGAGGTTGGTCTTCCGGACCAGCGTTCAGAATTCCCTGGGTGGCATGGCGCGTATTCACCGTGCGCGTCGGCACGACGTGCGTGCCATCGATGATCCCGGGTTCCGCTGGCGCTGCACTCGGGCTGCGAAGAGGGGGTGCGCGCGTCACCTTCGTAGTCCGGAGGAGCGCCGCGAATCCGGTATCCGGTTCGGCTCTCCTGGGCAGTCATCCTTAGATCTTGCCAGCGTTCAGCCGCCCAGGATCTGCTTCGCCTGAGCCCGCAGTTCCACCTTGCGGATTTTCCCCGACGAGGTCATCGGATAGGCGTCGCAGAAGATCACGTGCTTCGGGATCTTGTAGCTCGCGATCTTGCCTTTCATGCGGTTCAACAGCGTATCGGCATCGATCTGCTGACCGGCTTTCGGGATCACGAAGGCGACCGGCACTTCGGCGAGACGCGGATCGGGATAGGCGACGACGGCCGCGTCCTGGATCTCGGGCATGACGCGCAGATACGCTTCGACCTCGGCCGGCGAAACGTTCTCGCCGCCGACCTTCAGCATGTCCTTGTAGCGACCAAGGAAGACGCAGTGGCCGTCGGGTCGCAGACGCGCCATATCGCCGGTATGGACCCAGCCGTCGACGTCGATGGTCTCGCGCGTCGCTTCCGGCTTGTCCCAATACCCTTTCATCACCGCGTAGCCGCGCACCAGCAGTTCGCCGGGTACGTCCGTCGGCTGCTCGTAGCCCGTTTCCGGGTCGACGACGCGAAATTCGTAATCGATCATCGGAGTGCCAGACGCATGCACACGCTGTTCGCGTGTGTGCGACGGATTCGAGCAGGCGACATAGGCCCACACCTCACTCATGCCGAAGCCCGAGGTCGTCGGGCAGAACACGTCCTGCACCTTGTCCGCGATCGGAATCGTGCTTTCGACGCCTGACGGCAGAGTGCCGATTCGCACGTTCAGCCTGCGTGCCGTGCGTGCCTGTGCGTTCAGAAGGTCGAGCCAATGTGCTTCGAAGCCGTGCAGCACCGTCGCGCCTTCTGCTTCTGCGAGGTCGAGCGCGCGCTCGGCGTCGAACTGATCCATCATCACGTGCCGTGAACCGTACAGGACGCTCATCATGACAATCTCGCTGAAGGCATAGATGTGGAACAGCGGGAGGTAATTCATGTGCACTTCCTGCGGCGTATATCCCATGATGAGCCCGCGTTCGTGCGTGTTTCGGATCGGCTGGTGACTGTGCATCACGCCTTTCGGGTGTCCTGTCGTGCCCGAGGTGTAGCACAGCATCATCAGACTTTCGGGATCGACCGCGCACGCGCGGGCCTCGAGCTCGGCATCGCCGATGTGCGCCCCGGCCGCGAGAAAATCGTCCCATGCCGTCGCATGCGCGAGACGAGGCGGTCCATCGACGATGATCACGCGTCGCAGGTCCGGATAGCCGTCGATGTCGAGACCGTCGGCGCCACGATCGATGCGTTTCATGCTCTCCATCAGCATGCCCTGGTAGTCGACAGGGCCCGAGCGATCGAGCGTGATCAGCGTGTGGCTGTGTGATTGCGTGACGGTATAGGCGACGTCGTCGGTCCGATAGCGGGTGTTGAGTGGCACGATGCAGGCGCCGACCCGCGCGATGCCGAACATCAGGAACAGCCACTCCGGCCGGTTCGTCATCCACAACGCGACGTGCTCGCGCGCTTTCACCCCGCTCGCGATCAGCGCCTTCGCGACGCGGTTCGTTTCCGCGTCGAACTCTGCATACGTCCAGCGGCGATCACCGAAACAGAACGCTTCCCGCTCACCCCAGCGCTGCGCGGCCTCTTCGAGGATCCCGCCCAGCGTCCGCTTCCGATACCAGCTCATGTGCACTCCCCACTCGAATATGCCCCGGCTCACGGTGGCGCAGGGAAGACATTCAGCCCCGCGCAGTCACCTTGCGCGGCAGGAGCCAAGTCAAGTCTTCCTCCATGCCTTCCGTGTCCCGCGGCTGGACTTTTTTTTATCATCGCCGGCACAGACGCCGGATTCATCGCCCGGATGAGGGTAAGCCTCAAGTCGACCGCGTCGGCTCGCGCATCGTCACGAATTCCTCGGCGGCCGTCGGGTGGATGCCGATCGTCGTGTCGAACACCTGCTTGGTGGCGCCCGCACGCATTGCAACGGCGAATCCCTGGGCGATCTCGCCCGCCTCCTCGCCGCACATGTGCAAGCCGACCACGCGCTGTCCTGTCTTCTCGACGATCAGCTTCATGAAGGTCTGTTCTTTCACCGGCGCCAGCGTGTAGCGCAGTGGCGTGAAGCTCGACGTGTAGACGTCGAGCGCGCCATGTCGCTTCTGCGCCTCTTCCTCGGTGAGTCCGACGGTGCCGATCGGCGGCTGGCTGAAGATCGCGCTCGGGATATAGTCGTAATCGACAGTGTAGGCCTGGCCGCCGAACAGCCGGCGTGCCAACGCCATCGCCTCGGTGAGCGCCACGGGCGTCAGATTCACGCGATTGGTCACATCGCCGACGGCGTGAATCGACGGCACGTTCGTTCGATAGGCGTCGTCGACGACGATCGCGCCGGCCGCGTCGAGCTTCACGCCGCAGGTGTCGAGGCCGAGATTCGCCGAGTTCGGATGCCTGCCGGTCGCGTACAGCACGGCGTCACAGGTGAGCGTCGTGCCGTCCTTCAGCGTCAGCGCGAGCGCCCCACCCGTCTTTTCGATGCGCGCGACGTCGGCGTCGAAGCGCAGATCGATACCCTTGTGGCGCATCTGCCCGGCGAGGAAAGTCCGGATTTCGCGATCGAAGCCACGCAGGAACAGTTCACCGCGATAGAGCTGTGTGACCTCGCAGCCGAGCCCGTGCAGGATGCCGGCAAATTCGACGGCGATATAGCCGCCGCCGACGACGACCATGCGACGGGGCAGATGCTCGAGATGAAAGATCTCGTTCGACGTCAGCACGTGTTCGCGACCGGGGAACTCTGGCACGCTCGGCCAGCCGCCGGTCGCGACCAGAATGTGCTCGGCATGGATCCTCCGGCCGGCGACTTCGACGGTGTGCGGGTCGACGAGTGTCGCGCGATGCTCGAGGATCTCGCAGCCGGCGCCGTCGAGCAGGCGTCGATAGACGCCGTTCAAGCGCGCGATCTCGGCGTCCTTGTTGCGTACGAGGGTCGTCCAGTCGAAACGCCCACCCGGAATGGTCCAACCGTAGCCGGGGGCGACGGCGAGATCGTCGCTGATGCGCGAGGCATAGACGAACAGCTTCTTCGGAATGCAGCCGACATTGACGCAGGTCCCGCCGAAATAACGATCCTCGGCGACCGCCACCCTGGCCCCGAAGTTCGCGGCCATGCGCGCCGCGCGCACGCCACCGGAGCCGGCGCCTATCACGAAGAAATC